>NZ_BCBG01000005.1:0-119428 GCF_001320485.1 Pseudomonas sp. NBRC 111130 | reverse complement strand
CCCGCGAAGAGGCCCTCAGATCAATGCACCGATCTGCGCTGCCTGACACATTCCTTGGCCTGCACCGTCAACTCATCCAGCCATTCATCCCGCTGCTGCTCGGCATCGAGCATGGCATCCTCACCCTGCTGATTGAGCAGGTAGGTGTGAATCTGCAGCACCTCGGCAGTCTGATAGATCGGCGCAATGTCCAGCCGACCGATCAGCGCGCCACTGGCCTGGCCGGTGCTGCTCATCAGCACCTGCGGCCCGCTGGCGGCGACCACCTGCATGCCCATGCTCTCGAACCACGGCACCTGGCTGGCAAAGGCATTCAGCTCGACACTGGCATAGCGTGCCTGCGCGTCACCCAGCAGGGCACGGGCAATGCCTTGGCGGCGGTGGCTGGGTGCCACGGCCAGAAACGCCAGGGCGCAGGCCTGGGGGTTGTCCTGGGCCGGCAAGGCCAGGGCGAAACCGAGCAACTGGTCCGGGGCATCGGCATCCAGGGCCAGGGTCAGTTCCACTGCCAGGCCACGGGTGCCGTCCATGGCCTGCAGGTACTGGTGCACCTCCATGCCGACGCCGTACTGGTACAGCGGATACAGCGGGTTTTCGGCGCGAATGGCGACACTGCTCAGATCGCCGACGTTGTGGATCACCAGCTCGCGGATCTGGCTCTGGAAAGATTCGGGCGGCACGCTGTCGAGGCGGCTCAGGATGAACATCGGTAAACGGGCTCCGGCTGCGGTTGGCTCATCCCGCGCCGAGGTGGCGCGGGGTGCACAGTCTAAACCCTTTTTAGCCGCGCATCGCGGCGAGCATCAGGTCGAGGTTCTGCACGGCCGCGCCCGAGGCACCCTTGCCGAGGTTGTCGAACACCGCCGTCAGCAGCACCTGGCCGTGCTCGGGGTTGGCGTACAGCGCCAGGCGCAGGTCGTTGCTGTCATTCAGCGCCTCCGGGTCGAGCGGGGTGGCCGGGCCTTGCTGATGCAGGGGCATCACCTGCACATGGCGGGCACCCTGGTAGTGGTGCTCCAGGCAGGCTTGCAACTGCTCGGCGCGCGGCTGGCCCGGCAGCAGGCGCAGCTGCAGGGGAATACTCAGGACGATGCCTTGGCGATAGGCCGCGTAACCGGGCAGGAACATGGGCCGTGCCGACAGGCCCGCATGCAGCTGGATTTCCGGCACGTGCTTGTGCGCCAGTTCCAGGCCATACATCTGCAAGATGGGGGTATGTTCAGCGCCCGGTGTTTCGTGCCGCTCGACGGCGGCACGACCACCGCCGGAATAACCCGAGATGGCGTGGATGCTCAGCGGGTAGTCGGCCGGCAGCAGGCCGGCCTTGACCAGCGGGCGCAGCAGGGCGATGGCGCCGGTCGGGTAGCAGCCGGGGTTGCTGACCCGCTTGGCCTGGGCGATGCGCTCGGCCTGCTGCCCGTCCAGCTCCGGCAGGCCGTAGACCCAGCCTGGTGTGGTGCGGTGCGCGGAGCTGGCGTCGATCACCCGTACCGCCGGGTTCTCGATGGCCGCCACGGCCGTGCGGGCAGCGTCGTCGGGCAGGCACAGCAAGGCGATGTCGGCGCTGTTGATGGCGTCGGCGCGGCGCTGTGGGTCCTTGCGCTCGGCTTGCGGCAGGGTCAGCAGGCGCAGGTCGGTGCGGCCTTGCAGGCGGGCGTGGATCTGCAGGCCGGTGGTGCCTTGGTCACCGTCGATGAAGACAACAGGGGTGTGCATGGTCGGAGTCCGGTCAGCGGAGGAGATGGCCTATGCTCGCCTGTGGCGCTGGGAAAGAAAATTTGAATATGATGACGCTGACGTTCAGCTTTCATGAATCAAGGATCGCCACCCATGCGCGAAATCAGTCTCGACCGCCTGCGTACCTTGGTAGTGGTTACCGACCTGGGCTCGTTTGCCGAAGCCGCCCGCCAGCTCAACCTCGCGCCGCCCACCATCAGCTTGCACGTGGCCGAGCTGGAGGCGCGGGTCGGAGCGCCGCTGCTGACGCGCAACCGCAACCAGGTGCGCCCGACGGCCATCGGCGAGACGCTGCTGGGTAGGGCCCGGCGTTTGCTGGCCGATGCCGACCTGGCGTTGGACGAAGTGCGTCGCCAGGTCGAGGGCCTGACCGGGCGGGTGCGCCTGGGGGCATCCACGGGTGCCATTGCCCACTTGTTGCCAAAGGCCCTTGAGCATTTGAAAGAGGCGCACCCCGGTATCGACGTGCAGGTTCAGGTGCTGACTTCCCAGGCTTCCCTGGCGCGCTTGCGAGAAGGCAGCCTGGACATCGGCCTGGTCGCGCTGCCGCAGGTGGCCGGCAAGGGTGTCAGCCTCACGCCCTGGCGGCGCGACCCGATTCTGGCGTATGTGCCGGCCGACTGGCAGCCGCCGGCCAAGGTCACCCCGGCCTGGCTGGCGCAGCGTGCATTGATCCTCAATGACCACAGTACCCAGTTGTCACGGGTGACCGGGGAGTGGTTCGCGGCGGCGGGCTTGTATCCCGAGCCGCGAATCGAGCTGAACTACAACGATGCGATCAAGAGCCTGGTCGGGGCGGGCTATGGCGCGACCTTGTTGCCGCAGGAAGGCGAGGCCGCCGAACTGGACCGGCGGATTGCCCGCCGGCCGCTGCGGCCCGGGTTGTGGCGGCAGCTGGGGATTGCCTGCCGGGAAGGGCAAGTGGAGCGGGCAACGGGGTTTGTGTTGCAAGCGCTGGAACGGTTGCGGCAGTAAGGCCCGCAAAGAAGGGCCTCGACCGAGCCGCCGTGCAGCGGTGTATCGATGATCCCGGGTGCTACCGCCTTGACCTGCCCGCCGCTGGCTGCCAGCTCCAGGCCCTTGACCGCCTGATTCAGCCCGCCCTTGACCAGCACCTGGCAACAACGCCGGTACGCGGGGGAGCGGTGGTGGTGGCGACACCGGCCTACCTGGCATGCTGATCTACCCGTAGGACCGGCACATGCCCTTGCGGGTACGGGCGTTCATCGACTTCCTGTTTGCCGAGTGGCGATGACCGCCGAGCTGAACCGACACAGCCCGCGCCATCGCCGTCTATGCTTTCCCCTGCATCGAGCCAAATGCCTCTCGATGATCATTCTGATTTCCAAGGAGAACGCTCCATGAAATCCATCCTATTGCTGGTAATTGCTTCAGTGCTGAGTGTTGCTGCACACGCTGACCCCAAAACCAACTGCGATGCGAAGATCAAGGAACTGGAAGACGACCACAAAGCCAGTGGCCAGGGCATGCACGGCGGCATGGCCCATGATTTCAAAGTGAAATGGGAAGAAGCCAAAAAGGCTCGGGATGCCGGCGATATGGCCAAGTGTCAGTCTGCTGCCGACCAGGCCAAAAGTATCTATAACAAGGCGCGCAGCCGATAGCGCCACGTTGCTGCGGGCCTCTGCGCGGTTGAATCCGTGAAGAGGCCCGCCTGTCTATGATCAGAACCAGCGGTCGTTCTTTTTCCGCCCACGGGTCAGCGCCGGCAGGATCAGCCCCGCCAGCAGGCCGGCACCGGCGATGCTGCCGCCATAGACCATGTAACGCATCATCACCTGCTTGTTCTCGTCGCCCAGACGTGCCTGGGTATCGCGCAGGCTCGACTGGCTCTGGTCGAGCTGTTCGCTGAGCGCCTGGTTGCGTGCTTCCAGCTCATCGATGAGCTTCTTGCGCGAGTCGAGGGTCTCCTGCATGCCCTGTACACGGTTCTTCCAGCTGTCATCGATGGTCTTGAGCTGCCCGGACAGCTCCGCCACCTGAGCGTCGAGTTGCGGCAGGCGCTCGCTCTGGCCTGGCACCGACTGCAGGTCATTGGTGAGGATCCATACCAGGTCGCCATTCTGCCCACGTACCTGGCTGTAGTTGCCCTGGCTACCGACCAGGGTGAGTTTCTGCCCGGACTTGAGCGTGCCGACGATGCGGTGGCCATCGGTCGGGCCACTGCGCACGTAGGTGCTCAAGCTGTCGCTGACCCAGCGCGCATCGCTGGCCGGCTCTTCGGCATGCGCGGGGACGGCAAGGGCCAGCAGGGCGGCGAGCAGGCTGCCGCGCAGGGCAGGGAGGGCAAGGGAGGCTGGGCGGGATTCAGGCATGTTGGGTCTTCGCTGCAACAGGAAAAATAGGCCCGGTAACTGTGGATCAGCGACGAGGCCGGCGAACCGGTCGGTGAATTGACCGTCAGGGACAGACCGCAATTTTGTAAGCAGGTTCACTGCTGAATGTAGGATTTCCCAACAGAATGTTGCAGGTACCGGGCGCGAGGCACGCGCCCCGGGTGGGGCGCTTTTTTCATGTCGATATCAGGGTCCTGGCAAGGCAATCCTTGCAATTGACGATGGTTTCCCGAGGCCCCGCCTTCACATGCACCAGGTTCGATCCGCACATGGCGCAAAACAGCCTGCAGCCGTTATCGTCCGCATGTACCGGCAGCTCAGCGATGTAGTCGCTGACCTTGCGACTCAGGCCATGGTCGCGCTGTTGCAACAGCACGTCGAACAGCGCCTGACTGAAACCTGAACGCGGGGCGTGGCTGTCGTAGCTCGATACCGTGAACTGCCAGTCCTCGCGGATGGCGCGTTCGCTCAGCGACAGCAGGCTCCCTGGAATGGTGTTGGCGGCGTGCAGTTTGTTGACCTGGGCGCGGGCAACGAATGACAGTGCCCCACGGACCGCAGTGTTGACCAGCGACCAGATGTGCCGCACGGGATGCTTGTCGAGCAGCTGGGCTGCGACTTCTGCGGCTTTGTGCCTTGCCTCGAAGGGCAGCCCGTGTTCCGCGCAGCGGGTGGCGATGTAGGCGCACACTTCTTCGTTGCAGAGCGACTTGATGGCTGCGACGAGTTCGTCATGCCATTGCGGCTGCGGGCCAGCGCAAAGCGCCGTGTGCAGCGCGCGATGCAAAATGCCGAGGCCGGCCCGCTGCGCGTCATCCAGGCTGACATTGGCGACCCAGCGCACCTTGTTCTGCCAGGCCTTCGGTGTCGGGTCGTCGCTGAAGGCCTCCAGCGGCGAATCCGGGTCGACCAGCAGGATCTGGTCTTCATGCAGCGCCAGCAGGATGGTTGAATCCATGCCCTTGGAGGGGCTGACACGCGCATCGCCGATGGTTTTTTCCGCAGCCAGGATGCAATCCGTTTGCGTGTCCATGCGGATTTCGAGCACGGCCAGCAACTGCAACTGGCGGGTGATCGACAGCGTGTGCAGTGGCACTGGCAGGTGCTTTCCCAGCGACCAGTGCTCCTTGATGCGCTTGCGCTGTTCGATGGCCTTTGCCTGCCGGGCCTGTTCGCGCGCCGCCAGGCAGGGCTGGCAGGCGCAAGCGCGTTGCCAGCGGTTGCGCCCTGGGAAGTAGTGACGGTGGGCGCAGTTCGGGCAGTAGGCCAGGTTATCGTTCCAACTGTTGGCCGTGCGGCTTTTGCGCCGTTCGTACAGGCTGACTTCGCAATAAGGGCACACGAGTTCGGCGCAGGGTACGGGGGGAAAGGCCTTGATCAGGCTGCTGGGGGCGAGGTCGATGGCGTAGCGTTCGAGCAGCTGGGCAATTTTCTCCCCGCTGATGTATTCGCTGTACAGCGCCTCAATCTGTTCGGCGCTGAGGTGCTGCAACTTTGATTTGAAATCAGACAAACCTGTATCTCCCTGCGAGAAGTCGCTTGTGAGGTTCGTCCGCAATGATGCAATGCCCCGCCATGTGCGGGTTGTGGGAAATTTCCCCGTGATTGGTAAGTGGCTTCTGATCGTTATCTTGGCGGTGGCCCTCGTCAGCTTGGACTGAAGGGCTAGACTCAAAGCTTCCTGTTTGCCCATGGGGCCTTGCCATGACTGCCAAGAACACGATCTGCCTGTGGTTCGACAAGGATGCCGAACAAGCGGCCAACTTTTATGCCCGAACCTTCCCCGACAGCCACGTGCTGGCGGTGCACCTGGCCCCCGGCGACTACCCGTCGGGCAAGGTCGGTGAGGTGATTACCGTCGAATTTACCGTGATGGGCATCCCTTGCGTCGGGCTCAATGGCGGTACCACGTTCAAGCACAGCGAGGCGTTTTCGTTCCAGGTCTGCACCGAGGACCAGGCCGAGACCGACCGGCTCTGGCATGCCATCGTCAGCAACGACGGCAGCGAGAGCGTCTGTGGCTGGTGCAAGGACAAGTGGGGCATCTCCTGGCAGATCACCCCGCGCATACTCATCCAAGCCATCTCCCACCCCGACAAGGCAGCGGCCAAGCGGGCGTTCGACGCGATGATGAGCATGGGCAAGATCGATGTGGCGAAGATCGAGGCGGCATTGAAGGGCCCGGCGTGAGGATTGTGGCGCCGCTAGCCACCGCACCCCTGGGTCAGGCGAATGATCTGCCGCGCACAGAAGGCCCCGGTCAGGATCACCCCGAACAGCCGCAAGGTCTGCATGGCCAGTACCAGGCCGACATCTGCATGGGTTTCCACTGCAATGATTGCCATGGCATCCAGCCCCCCCGGGCTGGTCGCCAGGTACATCGACAAGAAGTCCGTGCCCATCGCCAAGGCCAGCCCGTAAGCGCACGCGGCGCATAGCGCAATCAGCACCACCGCCCCGGCAATCATGGTCGGCAGGCGCTTCCACACATAGCGCACGGTCTGCCGGTCGAAGCGCAGGCCGATGTAACAGCCGATGGCACCGTAGGCAATGGCCAGCAAGGGCTCGGCCAAGCGGATGGTCAGCAACCCACTGAGTTGCAGGGCACCGCCCAGCAGCAGCGGTGTCAGCAAGGCGCCGGCAGGCAGGCGGTTGCCGAGGGTGATGCCCAGCAGCACCACACCCAGGCTGAGCAGGCTGTCGAGCAGGTGCGGGCCTGCCAGCGCCGCCGGTGCATTAGCCACCGCGCCTGCAGCCGGTGTGGCGCCGAGCAAGTGGCTGACCAGCGAGCCAATCATCACCACGCAGACCACCCGCACATATTGCATGGTTGCCACGACGCGGCCGTCGGCGCCATTGTCCTCGGCCATCGACACCATCGCCGAAGCTGCCCCCGGTGCCGTACCCCAGGCGGCAGTGCTGCCTGGGATGCCGCCGAAGCGCACCGTGCCAAGGCCCACCAGGGCGCTGAGCGCCACCGTGATGAAGGTGGCGACCAGCATCAAGTGCCAGGACTGGGCCATCGACACCAGTACCGCCCACGTCACCGAATGGGCGAC
Source organism: Pseudomonas sp. NBRC 111130 (assembly GCF_001320485.1). NCBI lineage: Bacteria > Pseudomonadati > Pseudomonadota > Gammaproteobacteria > Pseudomonadales > Pseudomonadaceae > Pseudomonas > Pseudomonas sp. NBRC 111130. The sequence continues at coordinate 112,275 of NZ_BCBG01000005.1, read as the reverse complement.
CAGCAGGCCGACGCAGCCCTGACCGAAACGGAACAGCTGGCGATGCAGGTGCAGTTGCGCGCCCGAGACGCCGAAGACGATGGCCACCAGCATGGGGCCGAGGAACAACCCGGCCGGCACGGCCAGGGCATGCAGCAACTGGCCGAATGCGCCGGCACAGATCAGCAGTGCGAGCCATTGCAAGAGGGGCCTGAAAGCGGGGGGTAGGGCGGTCTGCAACGTGGATACTCCTTGCGCAGCGGATAACGCTTGGCTGGCAGCGCCAGCGGAGAAAATTATCGACGGCGCAATCGATCAAGTCTATTTTCTACTTTCGATGAATCCATAACTGAAATTCATGAATCATGGACCTGCGTGACCTCACCTATTTCGAAACCATTGCCGAACTCGGCCACCTGGGCCGGGCTGCGGAAAAGCTCAACCGCAGCCAGCCGGCGCTGAGCAAGAGCATCCAGCGCCTGGAAGAATCGCTGGGCACCCGCTTGTTCCAGCGCGATGGCCGCCGCATCAAGCTCACCGATGTCGGCAAGCTGCTGCTGGCGCGGGGCAAGCAACTGCAGTTGAACATCGCCGAAACCGAGCGCGAGGTGCGCGACTTCGCCAGTGGGCTGGTCGGCAACATCCGCCTGGGCTGCGCCGCGAGCATGGCCGATCACCTGCTGCCGCATCTGACCGCAGCGCTGCTGGAGCGAGCGCCGGAAGTGACCTTGAAGCTGTCGATCGCCCAGGACGACGTGCTCAAGGAGTCCCTGCGCGCCGGGCGGCTGGATGTGATCATTTCACCGCAGATCGCCATGGATCCCGAGTTCACCACCTATCCGATTCTCGAAGACGAAGCGATCGTGGTGGCCAGCGCCGAGCACCCGATCTTCGCTGGCCCCATCACCTTACAGCGCCTCTGCCAGTACCGCTGGGTGCTGGCGGGGCCGACGGTGACTGCCCGTCGCTGGATCGACAACGTGTTCATCGCCCATCAGTTGCCAGCGCCGCAGGTGCAGATCGAGACCAACGCCATCTCGCTGCTGCCCCGGCTGATTGCGCGTACCCAGTTGCTCAGCTTCGCTGCCAGGGAAACCCTGGAGCATGGCTTGGGCATGTCCTGGCTGCGCGAAGTGCCGCTCCGGCAGACCACCATGCGCCGCACCGTAGCAGTGTCGGTGCGCACGGATGGCTACTTGTCGCCGGCGGCAGGGGCGTTGGTGACGCTGCTCAAGGAAAAAGGCAGCAGCTTCTTCGAACGTGGCTAGAGCAGCGCTCAGCCGATGCCGCCGGGCCTTTCAGCTGTGCGGCACCGGCTTGGCCGCTGGCGTGCCGGCAAATTGAGGCTTCAGGTGGCCCTGTTCATCGAGCAGATACGCGTCCATCACTTCGCGCACCACCGGGCCGGCAACGCGGCCGCCGGCCTCGCCGTTCTCGATCATCACGGCGACTACCACGCTCGGGTGGTCGGCCGGGGCGAAACCGACGAAAAGGGCGTTGTCGCGGTGGCGTTCGAGGGTCTTGTTGCGGTTGTAGCGCTCACCTTGCTTGATCGCCACCACCTGTGCCGTGCCGCTCTTGCCGGCGATGCGGTACTGGGCACCGGCCGCAGCGGCGCGGGCGATGCCGCGCGGATCGTGCATGACCATCTGCATGCCGACGTTGACCTGGTCCCAGGCGTGCTTGTCGTGTAGCACGATGTCGGGCATCGGGTTGGGGTCGACCGGGGCCTCGCCACCCACGGTCATGGCCAGGTGCGGGCGGTGCCACACGCCTTTGCTGGCCAGCAGGCTGGTAGCCTGGGCCAGTTGCAGCGGGGTGACCTGCATGTAGCCCTGGCCGATGCCGAGGATCAGCGTCTCGCCCGGGAACCAGGCCTGGCGGCGGGTGGCACGCTTCCAGGCTTGCGAAGGCATCAGCCCTGGGGCTTCCTCGAACATGTCCAGCGAGACCTTCTGGCCCAGGCCGAATTCGGCCATGTAGTCGTGCAGGCGGTCGATGCCGAGCTTGTGCGCGAGGTCGTAGAAGTAGGTGTCGTTGGACCGCATGATGGCGGTGTACATATCTACCCAGCCATCGCCGCTGTGGTTCCAGTTGCGGTACTTGTGGTCGTAGTTGGGCAGCTCGTAGTAGCCGGGGTCGAACACGCGGCTGCCGGGGGTAATCACGCCGCTGTCGAGGCCGGCGATGGCCACTTCCGGCTTGACCGTCGAGCCTGGCGCATAGAGGCCGCGCAGCACGCGGTTGAACAGCGGCCGGTCGATCGAGTCGCGCAGCGCGGCGTACTGCTTGAAGCTGATGCCCTTGACGAACAGGTTGGGGTCGAAGCTCGGGTTGCTGACCATCGCCAGCACGTCGCCGTTGGCCGGGTCGAGCACCACCACTGCGCCACGGCGGTCACCCAGGGCCTTTTCGGCGGCCACCTGCAGGTGGGCGTCGAGGCTGAGGATGATGTCCTTGCCGGGGATCGGGTCCTTGTGGTTGAGCACGCGCATCACCCGGCCCTGGGCGTTGGTTTCCACTTCTTCGTAACCCACATGGCCGTGCAGTTGGGCTTCGTAGAAGTGCTCGATGCCGGTCTTGCCGATGGACTGGGTGCCGCGGTACTCGGTGCTGTCGAGGGTCTTGGCTTCTTTTTCGTTGATGCGCCCGACGTAGCCGACCGAATGGGCGAAATGTTCGGCCAGCGGGTATTCGCGGATGAACTGCGGCTCCACGTCGAGGCCGGGCAGGCGGAACTGGTTGACTGCGATCAGGGCGATCTGTTCTTCGGTCAGGCCGACCATGAGGGTGACCGGCTCGAACGGTTTGCGGCCGCGACGCAGGTCTTTGTCGAACTGCTTGCGGTCGTCCTCGCCCAGGCCGAGGATTTGCGCCAGGGTGTCGAGCACCTTGGCCGAGTCACCGGCGCGCTCGCGGGTCATGGTCAGGTCGAAGCTGGGCTTGTTGTCGGCCAGCACCACGCCATTGCGGTCGTAGATCAGCCCGCGTTCGGGGGCGATGGGCAGGATATGCACGCGGTTGTTTTCCGAAACGGCGCTCTGCTGGTCGTGTTGCAGCACTTGCAGCACGTAGAGCCTGCCCACCAGGACGGCGCACAGGCTGAACACCAGGGCGGCGCAGGCCAGGAGCCGGCGATTGACCAGGTGTTTTTCCTTTTCGTGGTCCTTGAGGGGGATCGGTTGCGGCATGGGGGCTCTGTACAGTAGCGAATTCGGCAGGCGAGGGCTTCGCCCTCGTTCGCGGGCACGCCCGCTCCCACAGGTACTGCGCCGATCTTGAGCTTGCGCGTAACTGTGGGAGCGGGCGTGCCCGCGAATGGGCCGCCCAGCGGCCCCGGGGCCGGCGATGCTACGCAACCCGGCCCCGCGCCTCAAGGCAAGCGCGATCCGTGTACCGCTGCGCATCGTGCATCCACCCCACCATCAGGGCGTTGAGGGCCAGATGAAGATTTGTTCATGCGGTTTCAGAATCAGTCCTGCAACCGCTGAGCCTCGGTTCTTGCTCTTGCTCTTGCTCTTGCTCTTGCTCCTGCTTTTGCTCTGCTTTTGCTTTGGCTTCTAAGCGCGCGATAGTCCAGGCGACGCTGAGTGCGACTTCAGGAGGCCGAACGCAGGCGTCTGGAGGGCCAGGGTGCGCAGCACCCCTTCGGCGCAGCCGAAGGCGCGAGATGTAGACTTGCGCAGCAAGTCGTAGGCCGCGCGGGCCCGGAAGGCGCCGGAGTGAGGGGACCCCGGAGCGCAGCGCAGGGGCCGGATGATGGGAGCGGGGGTTTTTGCCTACTTTTTGCCCAGTCAAAAAGTAGGTCGCCGTAAAGGCGAAAAGGTGATTCAGCGCCACCATGGCGAATGAATGTTGACTTGATTTGAAAGCCCACTCCCAAAAGCCAAAAGCCAAAAGCCAAAAGCTCGACTGCGGTGGTTTTGAATCAGTCGAGTGCATTCATTTGCGATGGCGACGCACAGTCACCTTTCCGCCCTTACGGCGGGTCACTTTTTGTCAAACGCGACAAAAAGTAACCAAAAAACGCTGGCTCCTATCATCCGGCCCCTGCGCTGCGCTCCGGGGTTCCCTCGCTCCGGCCTTGCTCCCGGGAGGACCGCGCTGAACGGCCCATCCTGGGCCGCAGCGCTTGACGGGCATCCATGCCCGTCACCTCCCTCCGCAAGGCCTGCGCTCGGCCTCCTGAAGTCGCATTCTGCGTTTGCTGAACTACCGCGCGCTTAGAAGCAAAAGCAGAGCAGAAGCAGAGCACTTCCTGGCGGAGTCAGTCGCCGCTGACGAGCTGGTAGGCCAGTTGGTTGTGGCGTTCCAGCACACGCGGCAGGTCGATGGTGGTGATGCGACCATCCTGCACCACCACACGGCCATTGATCACGCTGGTGTCGACGTGGGTCGGGGTGCAGAACACCAGGGCCGCCAGCGGGTCATGCAAGGCACCGGCATAGGCCACATGACCCAGGTCGAAGGCCACGAAGTCGGCGGTCATGCCCGGCGCCAAGGCGCCAATGTCGTTGCGGTTGAGCACCTTGGCGCCGCCCAGGGTGGCGATTTCCAGGGCTTCGCGGGCGGTCATCGCGTCAGGCCCAAAGCCTACGCGCTGCAGCAGCAGCGCCTGGCGCACTTCGCCGATCATGCTGGCACCGTCATTGGAGGCCGAGCCGTCGACGCCCAGGCCCACCGGTACACCGTGGTCGCGCATCTTGCGGATCGGCGCGATGCCAGACGCCAGGCGCATGTTCGAGCACGGGCAGTGGGCGACACCGGTGCCGGTGCGAGCGAACAGCTCGATGCCATGCTGGTCAAGCTGCACGCAGTGGGCGTGCCACACGTCATGGCCGACCCAACCGAGGTCTTCGGCATATTCGGCCGGGGTCATGCCGAACTTCTCGCGGCTGTAGGCGATGTCGTTGACGTTCTCGGCCAGGTGGGTGTGCAGCGATACGCCGTAGTTGCGCGCCAGTACTGCGGCTTCGCGCATCAGGTCACGGCTGACCGAGAAAGGCGAGCAGGGCGCCACCACCACGCGCAGCATCGAACCGTGACGGGCATCGTGGTAGTCCTCGATCAGGCGCTGCGACTCCTTGAGAATGTCGCTTTCCTTCTCCACCACCGAGTCAGGCGGCAAGCCACCCTGGCTGCGGCCCACGCTCATGCTGCCGCGGGCGGCATGAAAACGCATGCCGATCTCGCTGGCAGCGTGGATGCTGTCGTCGAGCTTGCAGCCGTTGGGGTAGATGTACAGGTGGTCGCTGGAGGTGGTGCAGCCCGACAGGATCAGCTCGGCCATGGCCGTCTGGGTCGAAACCGAGATCATTTCCGGGGTCAGCCGCGCCCAGATCGGGTAAAGGTTGGTCAGCCAGTTGAACAGCTCACCGTCCTGGGCCGTCGGCACCACGCGGGTAAGGCTCTGGTACATGTGGTGGTGGGTGTTGACCAGGCCCGGGATGACCACCTTGCCGGCCATGTCGAGGATCACATCGGCGTGCTGTGGCAGCGTATCGCCGGGGCCGACCTGCTTGATCAGGTTGTCTTCGATATAAAGGCCGCCACCTCTGATTTCACGGCGTTCGCCGTCCATGGTGACCAGCAGTGCGGCATTCTTGACCAGGAGGGTCTTAGGGGTGTGTTGCTGAGAAGCTTGCATGGCTCATGCCTGGCACAATACGCAGCGACGATTGCCGCTGTCGTAGGCGCACAGACACGCATGTAAGCAAAGTTCGAGTATTTTGTATACAGGAAAATGCCGGGGCCATCAGGCCCCGGTCACCCTTCAACTAACTTGGACAGGCGCCTTGTTCGCGCCCTTGCGCAGGCCCGTGATGCCCCAGGCGAGGCCCAGCACGGCTGCGATGACCGAGCCCGACAGCACGCCAAGCTTGGCTGCACCCAGCGAGGCCGGGTCGCTGTAGGCCAGGTTGGCAATGAAGATCGACATGGTGAAGCCAATGCCAGCCAGCAGGCCGATCAGCGTGATGCCGCGCCAGTTGACCTGGGCCGGCAGGCTGCACCAGCCCAGGCGCACCATCAGCCAGCTGACGCTGATGATGCCCAGCGGCTTGCCAGCCACCAGCGCCACGGCAACTGCCATCATCACCCAGTGTGGCGCCTCGGCGGACAAGTCGATACCAGACAGGCCCACACCGGCGTTGGCCAGGGCGAACAGCGGCATGATCGCATAGGCTACCCAAGGGTGCAGGGCGCCGCCGACACGGGTCACTGGGGGCACCAGCTCGCGTTGCGCCAGGCGCAGGCGTTTGAGCGGGTCGATGAGTTCACCGGTGTCCGACTCGGGCGTCTTGGCCCGGCCCAGCAGATCGTGGGTGAACCGCGAAATCGCATCCACCGGGCGCTCGCCCAGGGGCATGGCGGCCACCGGCGTCATCAGGCCGAGGATCACCCCGGCCAGGGTTGGGTGGGCACCGGTCATCAGCATGCCGACCCAAGTGATCGCGCCGGGGATGACATAGGCCCAAGCCGAGCCGACGCCGATTTTCTGCAGCGCTACTACCAGCAGCAGGCCGATGGCAGCGACGCCGAAGCCGCTGTAGTCGAGGCCACCGGAGTAGAACACGGCGATGATCAGCACGGCGATGATGTCATCGATGATCGCCAGCGCCAGCAGGAATACGCGGATGTTGGACGGGATCGACTTGCCCAGCAAGGCCAGCACGCCGACCGCGAAGGCGATGTCGGTGGCAGTCGGCACGGCCCAGCCTTGCTGCTCGGCCGGCGCATGGCCGAAGGCCAGGTAGATCAGTGCAGGAGCGACGACGCCACCCACCGCAGCGGCCATCGGTAAGGTGGCCTGGCGCAGGCTGGACAGCGCGCCTTCGTGGATTTCGCGGCGGATCTCCATGCCCACCACCAGGAAGAAGATGGTCATCAAGCCATCGTTGATCCAGAAGTGCAGGGACTGCGAGAAGCTCAGCGACCCGATCCCGAAGCTGATCGGCGTGTGCCAAAGGGCGTCATAGCTGGCAGCGGCCGGGGAGTTGGCCCAGATCAGCGCTGCAACGGCGGTGACCAGCAGGACGATGCCGCTGACCGCTTCGATGTGCAGGAAACGCTCGAAATTGGCGAAGGCCCGCTGGGCCAGGCGCTGGGCGCGGGTCAATTTGGTTTTTTGCATAGGCACAAGAACTCCTGCAGGCGGCCCGACCTGCACTGTTCTTTAACCTGCATCACTGCACCTTGCAGCTAGCACCCGCGGGGGATTTTAGCGGGTAGGGGCGTGCAGGCCAAGGATTTCCACCACAGCAGTCTCCTACGCTGGGGCGGTCTTGGTCGTTCTGCATTGAAGTCGATAATTGCGCTGTGCCACTATCGGGCATGCCTAGCTGCCACATGCCACTACCGCCCGGCATGTTTGTCTCGACTGATTACACTGTTGAAGTCGCCACACAAGGAATGCTGCGGATGGTCTGCGTATTGCTGGGTCATGCTGCCGGGGCGGCAGGTCGCCTGTGGGCGAACAGGGTGTGCATCGGGCGTTCGTGGAGCAGCCAGCCATGAGCAACGCCGGGCGGGGTATTCCCCTGCAACTGTTGGTAGCAATGGCCATCATGCTGGGTATGCTGCTGCTCGGCGCCGGCCTGGCCTGGCAGGGCTATCACGGTATCAGTCAGGCCCTGGTGGCCGCTGCCGGCGATGCCGCGCAGCAGGTTGGCAAGACCATCGACGAACGTGCCCGGCGCCTGGTCGACCCGGTGCAGAGCAGCATCCGCCTGCTGGCCTTCAACCAAGCTGGAGACCCTGTACAACCGCATCCATGAAGTCCGCACGCGCTTCGAGGTGCTCTGGCGCGACGCCGAACTGGCCTATTGGCAAGGCCTGGCGGCGGGCGAGGATAAAACGGTGCTGCAACGAACCCTGGCGCACTGCCGTGGCGAACTGCAGGACGACTTCGCCTTCGTCGCCAAGGCCAATATCGGTGGCGAATTCATGCAGGATGAGGACGTCGAGCGCCTGCAGCGTATCGGCCAGCGCCGCTGGCTGCGGCATTTCGACAACCGTCTGGGCATTTCCCACGAGGAGGCGCAGCGCCATGCAGGTGCCACGCCCGCGCCGTTGCCGGTGGCTGAATCGTTGCTGGCCGATCGGCCTGACCACCAGGTGCCTTGGGGCTCGCGCAAGCCGCCAGTGGCCAAGGACGACCCGCGCAATGTCTGGGGCTTTGACATGCGCCTGCCGGCCAATGCCAGCAACCACGGCGAGCTGTACAACCTGTCGATCCGCCGTGGCACGCTCAACGATGAAGAACGCTTCAAGATCAACGAACATATTGTGCAGACCATCATCATGCTGACCGCGCTGCCGTTCCCGCGCCAGCTGCGGCGGGTGCCGGATATCGCCGGCAACCACCACGAGAAGATGGATGGCGGCGGCTACCCGCGGCGGCTGGGCAAAGATGACCTGAGCATTGCCGAGCGGGTGATGGCCATTGCCGATATCTTTGAGGCGCTGACGGCTGCGGACAGGCCGTACAAGGCGGCGAAGAGCTTGTCGGAGTCGGTGAAGATCCTGGTCGCCATGGCCCGCGACAACCACATCGATGGGCAGCTGCTGCGGCTGTTCTTAAGCAGCGGTGTGCATCGGGAATATGCCGCGCGCTTCCTGCGTGAGGACCAGATCGACGAGGTGGATGTGACGTACTGGCTGGCGCAGTTCTAGGGTGCGCTGACTCACCAGGCCAGGATCGCGGCCAGCTCGACGGCGCACAGGGCGGTAACGCATACCGCCAGCAACAGGTTCACGGTGATGCCAGAGGCAATGGTCTCGGCTTGCAGGCCAGTCACATTGCGCAGGTAGCTGCGCCGCAAACGCAGCCAGGCGGCGCCGGCCGCCAGCAGGCAAAGCACCGCCGGTGCCACCGCCAGCCAGCGATGGTGCGGCACCCAGCGCAGGAAGAAACAACTGCACACGACCATCGCCAGGATGGTCCGGCGCCACGCCAGCAGCGTGCGCTCTGGCTGCAACCCCTCATCGACGTTGGCCAGTTGCGGGTCAGGCATGGAAGAACACCGCGTAGGCAAAGAACGCCATCACCAGTGACACGCCAATCGACAGCGCAGGGGCGATCAGTGGGAACGGCAGCGGGCGCTTCTGGCGCATCGCCCGCTCCACATTGAGCCAGCGGACGAAGGCCGGCAAGCTCAGCAGCAGGGCCAGGCTGATCAACGCCACTGCCAGCAGGCGGCGGGTGCCGGCGCTGAAGATTTCGGCGGTGAACATGTCCACGGCGATGCCGCTGGCCAGCAACGCCAGCGCGGTCCTGATCCAGGCCAGGAAGGTGCGCTCGTTGGCCAGGGTGAAGCGCGGGTCCGGTTCCTGGCCATCGGCGAGCAGTTTACTCGCGAGCCAGCCGCGTGAGGGCTCGGTGTTCTTGTTCAAGGGCGGTCGTCCTCCTCGGGTAAGGTCGGTGGGCACTCTTTTTGGCGCTGGCCAAGTGTGAGTGGCAAACCCCGCCAATGTCCATGGTTTGCCAACCGCTGCCGTTATTCGTATGCCGTGACGCCGCTGATATGCCGCGCGGCGACATAGCCGAAGGTCAGCGCCGGCCCGAGGTTGATGCCGCCAGACGGGTACCAGCCGCCGAACACGCTGGCCATGTCGGTACCGGCCGCGTACAGGCCGCTGATTGGCTCGCCGGCGTCGTTCAGCACGCGGGCGTGGCCGTCGGTGCGCAGGCCGGCGAAGGTGCCGAAGCAGCCAGGTTGTACCTTCACCGCGTAGAACGGCCCATGCTCGATAGGCGCTACGCAGGGGTTCGGCCCTTTGTGCAACGGGTCGCCCTGTTTGCGGTTGAACGGCGTCGAGCCACGGCCGAAGGCTGGGTCCTGGCCTTGGCGCGCATGCCGGTTGAATTCGGCGACCGTGGCGGCCAGCCCTGCGGTGTCGATGCCGCAAACCTGGGCCAGTTGCGCCAGGGTGGTGCCGCGTTTCAGGTAGCCGCTGCGTAGATGCGGCCCTACTGGCAGGGGCGCCGGGCGCGCATGGCCGAGGCCGTAGCGGCGCAGGAAGCGGTGGTCGCAGATCAGCCATGAGCAGACTTCCTGGCCCTGCGGCACGGCGGCAACCATGGCCGATACATAGTCGTAATAGCCGTGCGCCTCGTTGACGAAGCGCTTGCCGTTGGCGAGCACACCGATGATGCCCGGTTTGCCGCGTTCGATGATATGCGGGAAGTGGCCGACGCTGCCGTCGCGGTGCGGCACTTTCGACACCGGCGCCCAGGCCACTGGCGACTTGAGGTCGGTGGCCACCACGCCACCGGCCGACTCACCCAGGCGCAGGCCATCGCCGGAGCAGGACTGCGGGGGCAGGGCGAGGTTGTCGTGGCCGCTGGCATCGCGCGGGAACAGCTGCCGGCGCCTGGCCGTATCGTTGGGGAAGCCGCCTGCCGCCAGCACGACGGCCTTGGCACGGATCGCCCGCTCGCCTTGCGCGGTGGCAACCAAGGCCCCCTGCACCTTGCCGTCCTCCATCAGCAGGCCCTGGGCTGCGGTCGACTCGATCATCCGCACGCCCAAGTCGTCCGCCGACTTGGCCAGTCGTGCCACCAGCGCCACCCCGTTGACCAGGTGCATCGCCCGGCCATGGCGGGCCAGGTGGTAGAGGTGGCAGGCGAAGCGTTTGCCCACATGCAGCAAGGCGCGCGGCGAGCGGGTCATGTTGAGGAAGGCGGCAAGGTCGGCACCGGCCATGATCGGCATGCCCATGAACGAGGTTTCGCGCAGGGTCTTGCGCAGGCGCGGCAGCAGTGCGCCCAGCTGGCGGGCATCGTATGGCGCGGCAATCACCTGGTGGCCACCGAGCGCGGCGCCGGGCGTGTCGCCGTGCATGTCGGGGATGCCATTGCCGTCGGCGAACTGCAGGGCTGTGTGCCGTTCGAAGAAGGCGACCATGTGCGGGCAGGCTTCGAGGAAGGCGTCGACGCGCTCGGCATCGTAGTGGCTGCCCAGTTCGTGGCGCAGGTAGGCGCGCGGCTGCTCGATGTCCTCGATGATCCCGGCGCGCCGCGCCAGCGGGTTGCGCGGCACCCAGGCCCAGCCACCGGACCAGGCGGTGGCACCGCCGAGCACAGCGTCTTTTTCCACCAGGATGACCTTCTGCCCGTGCCAGGCGGCCGTGACTGCCGCTGCCAGGCCGGCCGCACCGGAGCCTATGACCAGTACGTCGCAGTCGCTTGGGAAGGGTTCGGCGGGCATTGCGGTATCTCCTGCATTATTATTGGAACATGGTTCCACAATGTTCCTTTGCAGGCCTCAGCACTGCAAGGCCGGGTGCCAATAACTGGTCGATAACCGGACACTTCAATGCAAGCAGGCTGCGTTGAATGTTGAGGGCATGGAATCATCTTCTAGAATCGGGCAAATTTTCAGGAATATGTGTCATGGCTGGTAGTCAGATCGAACGCGCCTTCAGTCTTGTAGAAAGCCTTACCGGCGAGCCGCACGGCCTGCCGCTGCAAACCCTGGCCGAGCGCCTGGACATCCCCAAGAGTGCGGCCCACCGCATGCTTACCGAACTGGTGCGCCTGGGCTACGTGCGCCAGAACCGCGACAACAGCCGCTATCAATTGTCCGCCAAGCTGGTGGCGATGGGCTTTCGCTACCTGTCCAGCAGCGGTGCGGACATCATCCAGCCCATTCTCGATCGCCTGGCCCAGGACAGCGGCGAGCTGGTACGCCTGGGGGTGATCGAGGGCCATCGCCAGACCTGGATCGCCAAGTCCCAAGGGGCCCGTTCCGGTTTGCGCTACGACCCGGACATGGGGCGTGACGCGCCCTTGTTCTACACCGCCTCCGGGCATGCCTGGCTGGCCAGCCTGAGCGATGAAGAAGCGCTGCAGATGGTGTTGCGCCAAGGCATTGCCGACCCTGCCCAGTTCGGCCCCAACGCGCCGCGCTCCACCGATGACCTGCTGGCCTACCTGCACCGCGCCCGCGAGCGCGGCTATGCCTGGGTCGAGCAGACCTCGGCCATCGGCACATCGGCCCTTGCCGCCGTAGTGCGACGCCCGCAAAGCGACGAGGTCATAGGCGTGCTCAGCATTGCCGGCCCTAGCGCCCGTCTGGCGCAAACCCGCTTGGCAGAATTGGCGCCGTTGTTGCTGGCGGCAGCAGAAGAGCTGTCAGCGGCCAGTCGAGCGAGCGAATTATTCGCCTGAGATGCGTTTCTGGTCGGTAATCGCACAGTCTGTGTGACAGGTCGTTCTGAAAAGCTGAACTTGGTTCTACAGTGTGCTGATGTCGATTCTGGAACTCTGTTTCACAATCGGTAGCACAATAAAGACAAGAGGACAGCACGTTGAACGCACCCCTACGCATCGCCCTGATCGGTGCCGGCATCATGGGCCGCCAGCATTACCAGCATCTGCTCAGGCTGCCGCAAGCCGCCCGGCTGTGTGCCGTGGCAGACCCGGGCCCGCAGACCGAGGCGTTTGCCGCAGAATGCGGGGTAGCCTGCTTCGCCGATCACCGGCAGATGCTCGACCAGGCCCGCCCCGATGCGGTGATCGTCGCCAACCCCAACAACTTGCACGTGGCCACCGCCCTGGATTGCGTCGAGGCTGGCGTACCGGTGCTGCTGGAAAAACCAGTGGGCGTGCACCTGGACGAAGTGCGTGCGTTGGTCGAAGCCTCGCGCCGTCGTGGCGTGCCGGTGCTGGTGGGCCATCATCGGCGCCATAACCCGCTGATCGCCAAGGCCCGCCAGGTTATCGCCGATGGCAAACTGGGGCGGCTGATCAACGTCACCGCGTTGTGGCAGCTGCAGAAGCCCGAAAGCTACTTCGACACGCCTTGGCGCCGCGAGCCGGGGGCGGGCTTTCTGCTCACCAACCTGATTCACGACCTCGACCTGCTGCGCGACCTGTGCGGCGAGGTGGTGCAGGTGCAGGCATTCACCCGCAACGACGTGCGCGGCTTCGCCAACGAAGACAGCGCGGCGGTGCTGTTGCAGTTCGCCAACGGCACACTGGGTAGCCTGACCGGTTCCGACGCGGTCGCCGCGCCGTGGAGCTGGGAGCTGGATTCCGGCGAGAGCCCGATCTACCCGCGCCAGGACGGTCAGCCCTGCTACCTGCTGGCGGGCACCAAGGGGGCGCTGAGCATTCCGCAGCTCAAGCGCTGGCACTACGCTGAGGCCGGTTCCGGCTGGCACACACCGTTGCTGCAGAGCGAGGAGGCCATCCCGGCAGGCGAGGCGTTGACCTTGCAACTGCAACACTTCATCCGCGTGGTCCAGGGCAGCGAAGCGCCCTTGATCGACGCAGCCGACGCTGGCCGTACCCTGGCCCTGATCGAAGCGATCCGCCAGGCCGCCGAAACGGGCCGGGCCTGCGCGCCCGAACTGATCGCCTGATTTCCCGACCTTTGGTGAATGACATGACCGACCGAATCTTTTCCCTTGCCGCCCTGACGGTGCTCGAACTGTCGCCGCCAGACATGGTGGAAGCCGCCGCCCGCGCCGGTTACAGCCATGTCGGCCTGCGCCTGGTGCCGGCCACCGAGCAGGAACAGCACTTCCCGCTGGTGGCTGACCCCACCCTGCGCCGGCAGACCCAGGCGCGCCTGCGCGACACCGGCATCAAGGTGCTCGATCTGGAAATCCTCCGCCTCAAGGCGAACACGTGCGTGGCCGATTTCGAACCGATCCTGGCGGTCGGCGCCGAACTGGGCGGCACCGAGCTGCTGGTGGCCGGCAACGATCCGGATGAAGCGCGCCTCACCGCGCGCTTTGCCGAACTCTGCGATCTGGCGGGCGGCTACGGCATCCACCCGCACCTGGAGTTCATGCCCTGGACCGACGTGCGCGACCTGCGCCAGGCCATGCGCGTCGTGGCCAATGCCGAGCGGGCCAATGGCTGCGTGCTGGTCGATGCCTTCCACTTCAACCGCTCGCGTTCCTCGCTGGACGACCTGGCGACGCTACCGGCGCAGCGCATGCGTTATGCCCAGTTGTGCGACGTCGCCGGCCCGGTGCCGGCCGAGATGGACGAGATCCTGCACCAGGCGCGCAATGAACGGCGCTTCCCAGGGGAGGGCGACGCCGACCTGGTCGGGCTGTTGCGTGGCTTGCCGGCAACACTGCCATTGAGCCTGGAAATCCCTACCCGGCAGTTGCTGGAGCAGGGCATCAGTGGTGAGCAGCGGGCGCGCATGGCGCTGGACAAGGCCAAGGCTGTGCTGGCCCGCGTTCACGAGTTGTGTTCGCTGGAGTAGTTTGCCGCTGGCGGCATGACGAATAGCGCGAGGTCGAGATCAGGCAGTTGCCCGGCCATGAGACGCTGCTCAAAGCGTGCCGATGCGATCCAGCTCACGCTTGAGCTGCTCACGGTCGAGGTGAGTGAAAGGCAGTGCAAAGAAGGCCTGGCAGCGTGCTTCGATGCGGGCCAGCGTGGCGTGGAATGCAGCGTCGACCGACGCTTCGTCACCTACGACAACGGACGGATCCTCTAGCCCCCAGTGCGTTTTCAACGCCGGGCCGAAATACACCGGGCACGCTTCTCCGGCAGCCTTGTCGCAAACGGTGATGACGATATCCGGAGGGCTGCCTTCGAATGCGTCATTGCCTTTGCTGCTCAGCCCATCGGTCGAGATGCCGGCATGCTGCAAGGTGGTCAGGCTGCGAGGTAATACGTGGCCCTTCGGAAAACTGCCGGAACTGACGGCTTCAAAGCCGAGAGGCGCCAGGTGATTGAACATGGCCTCGGAAAGGATGCTGCGGCAGCTGTTGGCCGTGCACATGAACAGTATTCGCATGGGTGGGCTCCTCCGCCCGTTGGCGGGTGTCAGTGGCTCAGGCGCGAAGCCAGGGCCGGAAGGGTTATCAACAGAACGGCTGCTTTCGACCTGGCCGACGCTGAACATTAACTGGTTTCGTGAGCGCGATGCGCATTCTGCGGGAGCGCCAGCACCAGTGCCCTGCACGATAGTGCAGCCCAATCAGCTTGCCTTCCCACAAAAATTGCTGTTCGGCTCACCGTCTGCATTGGGTCGAAAGCACCCGGTCACTACTGACCGCGATCGACCCATGGATACCCTTTCCTCGATTGCGCGCAGCGCTGACTCGGGGCCGGGAGGGCTACCTAAGCACTCAATCTCTTATTCTCCAGGTTGATCAGGCTGGTGTCATTTATTAGCTGCTTAGCAGAGTCAGCAATCATCAACACGCTTCCTGCCAGCATCAACACATCCTTCAAGACTAGGCGTCCAGCTCCAGAAAGGTATGGGAAGCCGAATTGAGCATCTCCTAGATTCGCTACCCACGCTTCAGGCGTTGTGATCAGGAACGACAGCGTCACGAGGGGTGTGAGGAAAGCGAGCACAGCTCCCGCGAGTCCCAGCTTCGGTGAGATAAGGTAAGCCAATACCAACAGCCCTATGCTGATCTCGACCACGCCCAGTCCATTGGAGAAGGCATAGGTATGGTTTGCAACTTGCCAAGCACGCTGCGCCAGATCGAGCTGGCCTTCATGCGTGAAGTGCTCGCGATAGGCCTCTGGGTGTGCGTAGAGGAACGAGAAGAACGGGCTGTTTGCCACAAATGGAGTGATGCTGTCAGCCTCGTAGGGCACGAATTTCAACGCACCAATCCACAGGAAAACAATGGCCACGCCAAAGCGTACGAGATGAATTCCAAGCTTATCCAGGCGGCTTGCAGTGACCAGCAGTTGATAGGGAGTCATGATGGTATTCCTTGTGGTTTCAAGATGAGTCCATCCTAAGAAGATCCCGCTTCGCGCTTTTGCCGGATACGCTCCGCCTTTTTGCCAATCGTCTCAAATCATCGCCTCTAGCGACTGCGCTTTTCCTTGGGTTGGTTTAAATTGCGCCAGGATAGCCTACTGAAGAGATGACCATGACGACGTTGGACAAACTCATCACGCTTGCCGATGTGCGTGGCAGCATGGATCTGCGTTGCCATTTTGCGGGACGTTGGTCGATTGACCATCAGCCGGATGAGCTCGGTACTGCTCGCTACCACATCGTCCTATCAGGTCGCTGCCAATTACGTTTGCCTGACCACAGCCTTATTGAGCTCAACGCTGGAGACATCCTGTTGCTCCCCCACGGAACCGACCACTTGCTTCAAAGTGATTCGGGTGTCGATCAGCCAAATCGTCCTGTAGTCGTTCGCGAGGGGCTTTTACCTATGCATCGATTAAAAGGCGAAGGCGAGCCCTTGGATTTGCTATGCGGCAGGTTTCTCTACCAGCCAGGTTCGTCACTATTTGCAGCGCTTCCTGAGTACATCCATGTCAGCTTGAGCTCAACACAGGCCGCTTCTGCGCTCTCTGCAATGATTGGGCTGATTCGTAGCGAAGCCGAAGCCAACCATCATGGAGCTCGTTCCATAGTCGATGCCCTTACCACCGCACTATTCACAATGGTTCTACGGTCATGGCTGGATACCAGCCCTCCTATTGAAAGCAGCATTGGTCTTCTGGCAGACCGCCGTCTTTCCAAGGTATGGCATGCGTTGTTAGAGGATCCCTCAGATGCCTGGACCGTTGAGCGCATGGCAGAAATGGCCAACATGTCGCGAGCCAGCTTTATGAGGACCTTTACGCGCATAGCAGGTTGTCCGCCGGGTACCTTACTGGTCCGGATCAGGATGGAAATTGCCTGTTTGCTGCTGGCAAAGACGGACTCTGGTTTAAGCGATATCGCTTTGGAGGTGGGTTACCAAACGCAGGCGTCATTCAGCAAAGTATTCAAGGATGTTCTGGGACAGACACCAGGACAATATCGGCGAGAGCGAAAGCTGGGTGAAGTGGAGGCTAGGCTGGCCAAGGATGTGGGTTGACTTCGCGGTTGGCCCGGCGCATTGCGCCGGGCCAGTCACCAAATTGCATATCAGCTGTCTTGATGCGTTTCAGCGACGCGTTTGTAGTAAAGGTCGTGCTCTACCCCCGCGTGATCACGGTACACCAGCTTCACCGTTTCCAGCGCCTGTGAAGTTTCGGACTGAACCACAACGTCTTGCGAGATTATTTTATCCACGTCAATCACGTCACCGTAGCGGTACTGGTGAGCGTCTGCGTCCGGATTGTTGTCTTGTGCTACCGCGAAAGCGGCCGGGGTCACTAAGGCGAGTGCAACAATGAATTTTTTCATGATCATCTCCAATTTGCATTGAGCGGCGTGTCGCTCGTTTGGTGGCGGGATCTATTCGACTCCCTTGATGACCATGCTATTGGCGAAGCTGCACGAGCTCTTTCGCTTTCGGCTCAGGTTCTTGTCCAATCATCTCAGGTAGGTCAGCACACCGCTTTGTCGATAAATCCGACCTCCCAGAGTGTCTGAAAACATAGACGATTCATTGAAGTAGACGGTGCCAAGATGAGCTACGTTGAGGTAGGCCAAGGTTTTCCGGTTGTACTTGGCCATAGCTTTCTCTGGTCTGCTGACAAGTGGCAGCCCCAGATCAAGGCTCTTTCCCAACATTTTCGGGTGATCGTCCCGGAGCTCTGAGGGCACGGCTACTCGGACGCTCCGCCTACTCAAACAGTAGACATGAGCTCTTTGGTTCGTCAGCACGTCGCCCTCCTTGATGCCCTGGAAATCGAACAATGTCACCTGGTTGGCTTGTCAGTCGGTGGCATGTGGGGCGCTCAGTTGGCCCTTGAGCATCCCGAGCGCGTCGACCGCCTGGTATTGATGGATACCTTTCTTGGTGCAGAGCCCGAAGAAACTCGATTGAAATACTTCGGATTGCTGGATGCTGCCAGTGCGGCGGGTGTCTTTCCCGACTCCTTGCTAGATGTTGTTGTACCGCTCTTCTTCCACGCAGGCGGAGAGACGGTGCCGGATGTTCGCGAGGATTTTCGGGTATCCCTCAAGGCCAGCAGCGCCGAGCGCATTCGCGATAGCCTTGATCCAATGGGACGAGTAATTTTCGGACGGCCAGATCTTCTATCGGCAATTGCCAACCTGGCGAGCGATCGAACGATCGTTCTTTGTGGCGATCAGGACATACCTCGTCCGCCAGAAGAATCAAATCTCATGGCGCGCATCATCAGTTGTTTAGCAGCACAAATACCTGGCGCCGGCCACATCTCCAGCCTGGAGAATCCACAAGTAGTCACTGATTTTCTCCTCAACTGGCTGCCAACCAAGCATTAAGCCGCTAGGGCTGCTATGCAGCCCTTTACCGACCTGCGTTTCAATGATCTGCTGACGGTTGAGCTGGTGGGGCGATTTTGCGCATGAGTGGTACGAGAGCGACCGCGACAATGAAGCAAAGCATGATTGCCAAAAACGCGTCGGCGTATGACATCGTTTGGGCTTCACGCCATGTCAGCGCCCAGAGTTGGTGCAGTACGTACGGGTTGGCATCAAAGCTGTTCTGGCCATAAGCCTGAGCATTTTCCTGAAGCTGTTCCAGCCAGATGTTCAAGTTTTCATTGCGTACGTTCAGGTGCTCCGCAAGACGCAGGAAATGAAGATTCGTCCGGTCGTTGAGAATGGTCGCGCAGGCCGCAATGCCGATTGCGCCTCCCAGATTTCTCATCAGGTTGAATAGTCCTGCGGCGAGCTTAAGCCGTGCGGGCGGCAGCGCTCCAAGCGTCAACGTTACAGTGGGCGGCACGGTCATTTGCTGAGCGAAGCCGCGAATGGCTTGCGGTAGCAACAGTTCCTTCGCCCCCCAATCATTAGTGATGGGTGAGAAGTCCCACATTGATACGGCGAAAAGCGCGAGTCCCAGCATCATTACCCAACGAAGGTCAATTCGATTAGCCAGAAAGGCGTATACGGGGATAGCCAGTAGCTGAAACACGCCTGTGGAAAAAAATGCCAGTCCAATATCCAGCGCGTCATAACCGCGGACCCGCCCAAGGAACAAAGGGGTCAGATAGACCGTAGCGAAAATCCCTATCCCTGTGATGAAGGAGAACAAGCACCCCAAAGCGAAGTTCCGATCCCGTAGCGCTCGCAGGTCAACGATCGGAGCCTGGATTGTCAGGCAACGCCATACAAACAAGGCACCGCTGATGCAAGCAATCCAGGACGTTAACAGAATGGTGCGATCACTAAACCAATTCCATCGTGCGCCTTCTTCGAGCGTGTATTCGAGGCATCCGAGGGACAGTGCCATCAACACAATTCCCACATAATCGGCGCCTTTCAACAAGCCTGGATTGGGGCGGTCCACATTGACCAGCAACGGAACGGCGATGGTGACGAAGATGCCCGGAAGCAAATTTAGGTAAAAGAGCCAATGCCACGAGAGGGCGTCGGTAATCCAGCCTCCCACCGCAGGCCCGAGAGTGGGAGCCAATGATGCCACCGCTCCAATCACTGAGGCGGCGATCACCCGCTGCTTACCTGTGAAGTAAATGAACGCCGTGGTGAATACCAGCGGGATCATCGAACCGCCCAAAAAACCTTGCAGGGCTCTAAAGACGATCATGCTTTGGATGTCCCAAGCCAGAGCGCACAAAAGGCTGGTAATCGTGAAACCGGCTGCCGAAGCGGCGAACAGCCAGCGAGTGCTCATCACTTGGGACAACCACCCTGAGAGCGGGATGACGATGATCTCTGCGATCAGGTAAGCCGTCTGTAACCACGCCGTGTCATCCGCACCTGCCGATAGGCCTCCGCCAATATCCTTGAGCGAGGCCGAGACTATCTGGATGTCAATCAAAGCAATGAACATACCTACGCACATGCACGCGAAGGCGGCGACCTTTTGTGGCGTGCTTAACGCTGGCAGCCCGCTACTCACAGGGAGCCTGCTGATTCGCGTCCGGAATCAGCCGCCGCAGGTGCGAAGCTGTTGGCGTTGGTGTCGACTTCGGTGATCACCGACAACCCGGGACGCAGTACACCGAACTCTGCATCGCTATCCTGAAGAAGAATTCTTACCGGTACACGTTGAACGATTTTGGTGAAGTTGCCAGTCGCGTTTTCTGGTGGAAGGATGCTGAACTGCGCCCCAGTGGCGGGGGCAATGCTCTCAACACGTCCATGGAACACTCGTCCAGGTAGAATATCGGCCTGGATGCGTGCCGGCTGTCCAACCTGCAAGCTTGATAGCTGATCTTCCTTGAAATTGGCATCCACCCACAAACCTCGGGCAGGTACCACCGATACCACCTGGCTGCCGGCTGCGGCATAGGCTCCCACTTTGGCCCTGCGATTGCCGATGTAACCATCTACAGGCGAGCGTAATTCGGTGTAGTCAACATCCAGTTGGGCCTGCTCGCGGGCCGCCTCAGCCTGTACCAGAGCAGCTCTGGCCTGCTCACGTTGGGTCTCGATGACAATGAGTTGCTGCTGCGCAGCCACTACGCCGGCTGCGGCATGGTTCTGCTCGGCCTGAGCTGTCTTCCAGATGGCATCAGCATGCTGAGCATTCTCCAGTGAAACCGCATGGCTGTTCAGCAGGACTTGAGCCCGGGCTTTGTCCTGCAGAGCTCGTTCAGTTTCCGCTTGGCGCGCCTGAAGCTGCGCCTTGGCTTGGCTGATCAATGAGTGCTGGAGCTGTTCCGTGGCATTCAAATTGGCCAGGCTGGCACGCTGTGCTGCAACTGCACCGTCGGCCTTTGCCAGAGCAGCTCTGAAATCGCTGGCATCGATACGCACCAGCAGATCGCCGGCTTTGACGAATTGGTTGTCCGCCACAGCTACGTCCTTGATGTAGCCCGGTACCTTTGCACTGATCACTGTCACGTCCGCGCCGACGTAGGCATCGTCCGTGCTTTGAAGGAAGCGGCCTATCGTCCACCAATGGAACAAGTACGCTATTGCTACAGCAATGACAAACAGCAAGGCGGCCAGCTTAAGCAGCTTTTTGCTGAGTTTTGGTCTCACGCGAGTGGGGGCCGCGGCCTGCGCGCTCTCGATAGGGGAATCGACGGAAGCGTTCATTGCTGTTCGCTCCTGGTCGATGTTGATTGCGGGAAAGGGCTGACCCAAAGCTTCTCGTGTCGATAACCTTCACCGGCCTCCACGCGCCAATGAGTCAAGGGATCTGCATCCGGCGCGATATGCAGACGGTGGTCCTCCACGGTTATCGACTTACCCGTGTTGCTGTCCATCAACGTCAGAGCGACAGGCTCGCCAGTTTCTACATCGGCCAGATAGACCTTTTTCGAACCCTCGGCATGTTTGGCACCCCACATCATCAAGGTCAGGATTACCGGGCGAAGATCGCGCCCCGCTTCCGTTAGAAGGTACTCAAAGCGGGGTGGATTGTTTTGATAAGCCCGGCGCTCCATCAAGCCCGCGGCGACCAGATCGTTCAGTCGTCGGGTTAGCGTGTTGCTGGCAATTCCCAGGCTGTGCTGGAACTCGTCGAAGCGACGCAGTCCGTAAAACGCGTCCCTGAGCACCAACAGGCTCCAACCATCGCCGATGAGTTCGAGTGCGCGTGCCACTGGGCATGGCATCGACTGGAAGCTGGCTTTTTTCATGTTTCGCCCCGAGCGTGACCGGATGGATGAAATCACTATTCCACTGTAACTTTCATTATGCAAGTCACTTTGATTGAAATGTGAGCCGGCTTTCGTGCCTCTGGGCTTAGGAACCTGCGACTACAGCGGCACAGAGCCGCTTTCGCCCGTGGGGAACGCCAACTTTCACTGCTCTAGAGCGGCCATGGCGATTCTGATGTCATGCTCAGGCGTGTCGCCGCTAACGCCGATAGCACCCACGACGACTCCATTGGATTTAACGGGTAGACCTCCCTTCATCATGACGAAACCTGAGGTGATCGCTGCCGCCCGGCCGCTATTCACACTGGTTTCCAAGTCACCTGAAGAGCACCTGAAGATTGCCGCTGTCCTTTGCCTTTCCTTGGGCCAGTTCTATCCCGGCTACTACTGGTGCACCATCCATTCTTGCGGTGAGGATCGGCCATCCACCGTCGTCAACGATTGCGATGGAACACGGCCATCCATGCTGGGCGGCATAGGCCTGGGCCGCAGCAGATAGCTGCTTGGCTTCCGCTAAGCTAAGCGTCGGTTTTGTAGAAGGGGCTGTGGTCGGTTCTGCAAGCACGCCGGAAGCGGCAAGAGCTGCAGCAACCACGGTCAGTCTCCGGATCATTTTTGATAGGCCTTTTGCTCTTGGTCGAGAATTCATCTGTCGGAGTTGATGATTGGAATCAGTGGTTAGGTTTCATGTTCAGAGTTGGCATGGCGCCAGGCTTTGGTAGCGGCCGGCGTAGATAGATGCCAACGATCAACGCAGCAAACATTCCCAGAACTCCGGCCACGAATAGCATCTGGGAAAAGCCTTGCAAGAAAGCAAGTTCAGCAGCGCCGCGGACAACTGCCTTGGATGCTTCCGGGATGGTTTCCAAGGCACTGTGCAGATCACCCGCTGCGGTGCTCAACGCAAGCCTTTCTGCTTCAAAGGACAGTTGAGGGGCTATCGTTCTGAGCGAGTCCTGGAGTGCATCCCTCGTGAACACTACGAGCAGTGCGCCATAGACCCCAATGGCAAGACTGATGGCCGAGAATCGCATTGTTGTGCTCATGCCTGAACCCATGCCTAGGCGGTCTGGAGGGATACAAGCCATGATGTTTTTCTGAGTGTCGCCGTTCAACAACCCAGCACCGGCACCAAGAACCGTGCTTGCCATCGCGAAGAGCAGATAGCTACCAGAGGTGGCTACCATGGCGCAAAGAACGTTACCCAGGCCCACCAGCAGCAGGCCTATGCTCATGATCGTGGCGGGGTGAATGTTCTTCGGCAAATAGGCACCTACCCGCGGCATCAGGAACATGGCCAGAGCAAATGGAAGCATCCCGAGACCCGAGTTTATGGCCGAAAAGCCTAGGCCAGCCTGCAGGTAAAATGGCAGGAGGGTCATCATGACTTGCGCGCACGCGGCATACGAAAACATGCCCAGCAGCGCAGCGTTAAACCGGGCATGCTTCATCAGGTCGAAGTCGACCATGGGGCGTGGATGACGCTTCTCGAACATTACGAACAGCACCATCAGCAGTAGTCCCGCAGCCAAGCGCAGGGTAGTTGCTGTTGATTGCCACCCCGCGCGGTTGGCTTCAATGAGGCCCCACATGATGCAAGCCAAGGAGGTGCTGAACAGCAAGGCTCCAACTGGATCAAGTCGTGACGCCTGTTTGTTGCCAGACTCTGGGATCAGGCGATGCACTGCACACATGAGCAACAAGCTCACCGGAACGTTCAGCCAGAAAATCCATCGCCATCCAATCGTGGTGGTGATGAGTCCGCCAAGGAGCGGAGCGCTAGTAATGACAATCCCCATTGTGGTTCCCCAAAATGCCCAGGCTTTGGCACGAGCTGGTTCGTTGGGGAAGCAATGGCCGATGCTTGCCAGTGCAGACGTTAGGAGTAGGGCTGCTCCTACACCCTTGAAAGCGCGGGCTACATCCAGGAGCAACAAAGTCGGAGCAGCTGCACAGGCAGCCGATGCCACGGCGAAGATTGTCAAACCAATCTGAAGCGTTCGTTTTCGACCGAACCTGTCGGCCAGGCTTCCTGCAGGCAGCAAAAGAGCTGCGAAGCTCAGTAGGTACGCGCTTACCACCCACTCAATATCGGTTAGGGTGGCATTCAGCTCGCGAGCAATGGTCGGTAAGCTCACTGCGACAATGTTCGTGTCGAGGATGATAAGCGCACAGACCGCGGATGCCGTTGCGAGGATCAAGCCTGGATGTTTGTAGGTCGGTTCGCTAGCCAATTTTCGCATTCCTGGAGTGGCGGCCCTCGATTTTATCTGGCAGTAATCGATCAAGATCGATCATCCATGAACGATTTCGTTAGCTAAAAACTAACGTTGCTGTGATGGTTGTGCGCCGGCCCGCGCTAGAGCTGTTTCCGGGACTTTCGTCAGTTTGTTGAAACTGTTTCACTATCCTTTGGGTTTCACGTACCAATGGAAGTGATCAAGCTAAGGCATCAACCATCTGAGTGCTCGCCATGACCAGTACGATTACCGTTGTAGCGCATATCACCGCAGATCCATCATCAGTAGCAGAGGTTCACAGCGCCCTGCTAACAGCTGTCGACGCTACGCAGTCAGAGCACGGATGTCTTCATTATCGTCTGTTTGAAAACATGGACACTCAAGGCCACTGGACCATGCTTGAGCTGTGGGAAAATGATGATGCGCTGACTCAACATACACTCGGCGAGGGGTTTAAAGACTTGAGCGCAGCTATCGATGGCAAAGCGACTGTTCAGGTTTACCGCTTGGCTCCAGCTGCTTCTACTGTACAGGTAGAGTCTGTTGTAAACCCAAACTTCTGGCTGGGGAACGGTTTGCCATGAGCTTTAAGCTAACGTAATGGCTAAGTTTGGTTTCGAACTGGTTCGGTTCCTAGGCGAGACACAAAGTAGTGGAAATCAGACATTTTAAGTATTTTTTGGCGGTAGCTGAAGCCAATCATTTTACTAGGGCCGCATTTCGCCTGAATATCGCCGTCCCGACGTTGAGTCGACAGATCAAGGAAATGGAGGAAGAGCTAGGGGTTCAACTTTTCGTTCGAGCACAGCGTCAAGCGACTTTAACCGAAGCGGGTAAAGCATTGCTTACAGAGGCGCGTGATGTTGTCTATCGATTTGATATCGCTCAAGAACAAGCTCAACGCGCCGGGCGGGGTGAAAATGGGCATATTGAAATAGGTTATGTTGCCTCGGCAGTGTTCAACGGAGCATTGCAGAGGCATACGACAACGTTCAAGAAGGCCTTCCCGGGTGTGCAGTTGTCCCTGCGCGAATATCCTATGGTAGAGCTCCCTCGGCTACTGGCGGAGGGGCGTATTGATCTCGCCTACGTGCGTGCGCCCATGGTACTTCCTGCTGAGTTGAAGGTCGCGCATCTAGATGAAGAAGGTTATGTCCTTGCGTTACTTTACTCGCATCCGCTCAACTCTCGTCATAGCATCGATCCTGGTGATCTGGGGGATGAGTTGTTCATACTGCCAGAGCAGGTCTCTGGGACGATCACAGCCGGCAGTTTGGGCGGGTTCGTCCCTAAGCTTGGCCCCCAGCCGGGGAGCTTAGTCGCGGTATTGGCTCTGGTGGCGCTGGGCCAGGGTGTCTCCATCGTGCCGAAATCGGCAGCGGCCGCCGTGAGCCTGCCTGGTGTTACCTTCCGACCTGTTAATGGTCTGGAGGAAGTGTCTTGGTTAGGCTTGGTGAGCAGGCGGCACGAGCAAGCTCAGCCAATCAGAAATTTCCTTTCACTCCTCAGTTGAGGAGTGAGTTAATGATGACTATCAGCTGTTGCCTCCCGAAGCGCGCCCTCTCAAATGATTCGTGGGCAGCGCAGTCGTATATTTAACTTGGCTAAGTGCGAAACTCGACTTGATGCTTGCCACAACGGGTATCGTGGTTAAGCAGTCAAGCAGTAGTGCCTGATACTTTGTCAGGTCTTCGCTTACCACTCTCAACATGAAATCCGCCTCGCCGCTCATCAAATAGCACTCCATCACCTCTGGGCGCTCCCTGATTGCGTTAGTAAATACTTCTAGAGACTGCTTGTCCTGGAGCTTGAGCGAAACGTGTACAAACACGTTTATTGCAAGGCCGAGCGCTGCAGGATCAACTAGCGTTACGGCGCCTCTTAAGACCCCACTTTCCTTCATCTCCGAGACTCGCCGCCAGCACGGCGAAGTTGAAAGCCCTACAATGTCAGCCAATTCGGCATTGCTCAACTCGGCATTTTCTTGGAGTGCATCAAGGATACGCAGGCTAGCGTCATCGAGCTTCGAGCGGCTCATGGTAAATTTTTCCTCTGCATGAGAGCTTTTCAATGAAATGTACCGGTATTTCTACTTCTGAGGAAGAGATAGGTACGTTTTTTCGCTTCCCCAAAAATATCATGATGCTACGTAACTAGATTGCAACGAGGTGGCACCATGAGCGCTTCAACTCAGCAAGTGTTTAAAAGTCGCACCAAAAACTTTGCAATATCTTCGACTTACGTTTGGCTTGGTGTCATGGTGCTTCTGTGGGGAAGTAGCTGGCCGGTCACTAAGCTTGCATTGCAGGGCGTGCCTCCGCTCTGGCTGGCTACCATTCGTTTCGCCAGTGCCGCGGTCTGTCTTTTTGCCTATTTGATCGCGAGAGGACAGCTCAAGCTTCCCGTTAAAGAGGATGTGCCCATCATCGCGAGCGTGGGTTTGCTGCAGATGATGGCTTTTACTGGTCTCGGTATGGTGGCGATGGTTCATGTCGACACCAGCCGCGCTGTTCTCTTGGCATACACAACGCCGCTGTGGTGTGTAGTTGTAGCCTGGGTCATGTTTCGCGAAATGCCCTCCAGGTTGCAGATCGCAGGGCTTGTCGTAGGGATGTCGGGGGTCGCGGCTGTGTGCTCACCAGGAGAGCTCGAATGGACGAGTCAAGACACGGTGTTCGGAGCAATCTTCCTGCTCCTTGCAGCGGTCAGCTGGGCGATTGTTATTCTTCATGTGAAGCGTCATCGGTGGGTAACCCCGCCCCTGGCCCTGGCTCCCTGGCAGATGCTCTTGGCCACCATACCGTTGGCGATTGCAGCCTGTGTCAGCGAAGGCTCGCTGACATCCATTGTCCTGGATAGGAAACTCGCGGAAGAATTGTTCTTCATTGGTCCGGTTGCGACAT
Organism: Pseudomonas sp. NBRC 111130; assembly: GCF_001320485.1. NCBI lineage: Bacteria > Pseudomonadati > Pseudomonadota > Gammaproteobacteria > Pseudomonadales > Pseudomonadaceae > Pseudomonas > Pseudomonas sp. NBRC 111130. Next base: position 85,705 of record NZ_BCBG01000005.1, on the reverse strand, counting down.
CGGCCTGCTTTGTGATTTCTGCGGAGTACGGACGGCGAATTTCGACCTTTGGCATGTCAAATTTCACCCTTGGGGTACCCCTGGTCGGGACAGTTTTTTCTTGCTTGGCTTTTGGTGCGAGCGTTTCCACCATGTTCATCGCCGGGCTGAGCCTGGTGATTTTGGGAGTCGTGGTCTCTGCGTTAGCTTCGCGGTCCCGCCGGACCTAAACCAAGAAGGTTGGCGGAGACTTTTCGATAACCCGTTTCAAAGCACGCAATAGACAAGCTATTAGCTCTGAAACGGGTGTAATGAGGTTACTTAGGGTCTATGCGATAGACGCTCAGTGGTCGCTCGACCTTCGATGCGCCATCGTTGAACAAGCCTACTCGATCGACTTGCGCTGCCGGCAAGTACAATCTGCCCTGGTTGTCGAACGCAGGTGCATCGACCCAGTGCAGGCGAGTGTCCTTCGCAATGGTCTGAATGGTCCCGTCAGTGGCGATTCGCTTGACGCTATCTTCAGCTAGGTCACTGAAGTAGAAATTGCCCTTGCTGTCCATGACTGTCCCACCGACAGGCGGTAGATCTCGCCAGAACTCGACATGTTTGATGAGTTCAACTTCAGGCAAGTTGGCATCATCCAACCAGCGCGTTTCAATCTTGTGCCAAGGGCCTTCCAACGGTGCGAAGTAGAGCCATTTCCCGTCCGGGGATACCTCAAGGGGATCGGAATGCACCCTCAATGCTGTCCCATCTGGCGCTCTGACTACTTTGCCGCTCAGGATAATGTCGCGGTTCTCGGGCGCGCGTACTGCAGGACTGGTCGTTAAGACGCGCCGGGCTTTGTTGGTTTCGAAGTCCAAGACAACGATGCCAGGAACGCCAGCGTCCGTCAGGTAGGCATGCTTGCCATTGAGGCGGATATCGTCGATGTAGCTATGTTCTTGAGCGATGCTGCTGTCGAATGGGATGACCTTGATCACTTCGCCGCTTTTTAGGTCAACGACCACGACCTTTGCACCACCTGGAATGACTTTGCCGCCGAAGTCAGTTACGCCTGCATCGACAATCCACAGCCGGCTATTGTCATCAACGCGCATGGCATTGACATTGACGAAGCGCTGTTCGGCTGGAATGGTCGCGTCATTGCTATTCCATTGCTCATTTGGAAACGGATGGGCCTGGCCAGCTTGATCTAGCTTGGATACGGATGGCCCCGCCGAGCCAGTCCATTTCGGGCCCGATACGTACATGCTTCCGGCGCTGTCCACGGCCACCGCATTCCATACAGCATTGGCCGATTGGGCTACCACGTGAAGGGTTGGTGGCACCTCAGCGTGAGCTACACCGATAAAGCCTGCCATCAGAGCTGTTAGTACAAATCGTTTAGGGAAGGTCATTGCAAGTTCCTGTTTGAAGGGCTGGGCAATGATGATTTTTCCCATTACGCTGAAAAACCTCGCCATCACGTAAAGAATTTCGTCAAAGTGAAGAAAATCATACGAATCGATGATCTGCAGGTCTTCGTATCGACCGCCGCTGCGGGTAGCTTCTCCGCCGCGGCGCGCTTGCTCGACATCTCGCCCGCCTTGGCGAGCGGTGCCATTCAGCGGCTGGAAAGCAACTTGGGCGCGAGATTGTTTGTACGCTCAACGCGTCGGTTGAGATTATCCGATGATGGCGAGCGCTACTTGCCGCACGCGCGGCAAGCCTTGGAAGCGCTTGATAATGGCGAGGTAGCGCTGACCCAGGGCCGTGACGAGATCGCTGGCACTATTCGCTTGTCGATGCCATCTGATATCGGCAGGAATGTGTTGCTCCCATGGCTTGATGAGTTTCAGCAAACGCATCCCCTGATACGCCTGCAATTGCGGGTTAGTGATCAGGTGGCCGATCTGGTGGGGGAACATCTGGACGCTAGTATCAGGTACGGACAGTTGAGTGACTCGGGCCTGGTGTCCTTAGCACTTGCGCCGATGAACCGCAGAACAGTCTGTGCCTCGCCGGCGTATCTCGCGCGTCATGGTATGCCGGAATCTCCTGAAGCGTTGAGCGGGCATAATTGCCTGAGATATGTGATGGGCGAGCAAACCTACGAGCGTTGGAGCTTCAATTTCCCACAGGGAGTACGGACGGTTCAGGTGACAGGTGATCGAATCAGCGATGATGCCGATATTGTTCGACGCTGGGCTGTCGCCGGATTGGGGATCGTTTACAAGTCCAGGCTCGATGTTGCTGAGGATATTCGCAGCGGCCGCCTGGTTGAGCTATTCCCGGAAAGCTATGGGCAGCCGGCACCGCTTCAGCTGGTATGTGCCCATCGCACATCGCTCACGCCGGCCATCCAATCGCTTAGAGCTTTTCTAGCAAAGCGTTTCGAAAGCTAGTCAGGGCTCAGTCGCGGGGCACGGGGCCCCGCTACTGCTTCACGCTTGCGCCGGTGCCGACTGACGTGAGAGCCAAATGTCTGCAGCTTCCAACGCAGAAAGCTTTTTGTGACGGATAAGAAAATCAAGCTCGCTGATCGCGGCATTGCCAGGTTGCAGCGAGGCTAGGTCCTCAATCAGTTCTTTCGGCATCTCCTCCACAACGTCACTGGCGGCAATGAGGGTTGCTTGGTCCTCACCACCCAACAACCCGAGCGGTTCATCCAGAGCTCGGATTTTGTAGGCATGGTGCAAATATTGAGGATGCCACAGTGGCACCACGAACCATTCCTGCTCTGCATAGGATTGTTCAAACCGATTGAAGCAATCAGCTTCGGTGCCTTGTGCAAAAAAGTAGCCTTCGGCATCCAACTCGTATTGCGTGACCATGGCTTTCGAGAAGCGACTGATGCCCGCACCAGGGTTGATACCTTGAATACGACGGCTCATCCGCTGGGCAACATCAGGCTTCAGCAGGTCCGCAATCGTAGCGACCTGATCCTCCGGTACATAATCAGGCACACCCCAAATGCAGTATGGGTTGTAAAGAACTCCAAGGGAGGTGCTCGGCTTCTTGCAAGCTGAGAGGTAGGCTCCATGGCTGTCTGGCAGCCATGCTGATACAAGCATCTCTACCTGTCCTTCGCTGTACAACCGGAACATTTCCTCATGAGGAGCTGTGCTGACTTCCACCAGGTAACCATGTTGCTCTAGTGTGCGCTGCACAAGCGCGGCGCTAGCGGCATGGAAGCTGAGGTCGATGTAGCCCAAGCGAATGTGCTTTTGCATGTCATTTCCTTATCAATGCGTTGGCGCAGGCTTGGCGTCGATCTTGACGCGCATCAGGCTGTAAGGCTTCACCCGTTTGTCTTGGCCATCGTTGAAGCCAGGAGAGCGGTGCAGCTGGTTGGCAGTGAAATACAGATACCCGTCTGGGCCGATCGACAAGGTATCCGGCCAAAGGACCCGCGAATCCTCAACCACGGTTTGCCAAGTGCCATCGGCAAGTCGTTTATGGATGGAGTTGTGCTCATAATCCCCCGCATAGACTGCACCGTTAGCATCAGCCTCAAGACCGTCGGAAGCGCCTTTTTCACCGAGATCTACAACCGCTTGTTCAAGCACGGCTTCGCTTACATTGGGGTCTCGCAATAAAGCCGTTGGAACCGAATACAGGTGTCGACTCGAAAGCGGGCAGAAGTACAGCGTCTTACCATCGCTCGACAGGGCGATGCCGTCCGAGGCTACGGTCAGTAGGCCTGATTTACCTTGCGCGTCGCGGGTGATCAGTGCTGGTTTCCCTTCGATCACTGGCCGGAACTCAGGGTCCACGGAAGTTGATTTGGCTCCGCTAAGGCGGCGCGTTGCGGTACCGCTGGCCAGGTCCAGGACGATGATTCCGCCTGGCCCTTTTACCGACGAATCGGTGACGTAAGCGGTGCCTTCTTTGCCTACGCGAAAATCAAAACGTACGTCATTCACATAGGTAGTTGGCAGAATCACGTCACGCGGGAACACAACTGTTTTCACGATCTTGTTGGTGTTCAAGTCGATTGCGATCAGCTTGGCTCCACCTGCCTTGGGCTCGGAGAAAGCGGGCGCGGCTGTATCCAATACCCAGACACGCCCTTGACCGTCAGCTACGACGCTCTGCACGCTGATGAACCCGGCGGCAGGATCCTTGGCGTTTTCCACATTCGTTTTCAGGTCTGGATACGGAACCAAGTGGCCCTGTTTGATCTCTGCCACGGTGTAGGGAACGTCATCTCCCCAACGAGGGAAGTTGATGAAGATCCGACCAGTTTCGGTGACGGTCACGCCTGTAGGCATGGCGCCATTGAAAGCGAAAACACGTTCAGGGTTGCTACCTGTGCCCGTGGCTGTATCGGCCATAGCCATTGCGCTGAGCGAGACCGCGACAGCCAGGCCAGTGGCTTGGAAGAAAGCTTTCATATGCTTGTCCTTGAGCGTATCTGCGGGTTAGAAGCCTTCGAGAACGATCTTGCCTTTGGCTTTACCACTCTCGATGAGCGCATGGGCGCGCTTCAGGTTATCTGAGCCGATTTTGCCGAAGTGTTCCCCAATGGTGGTCTTGATGACGCCGTTATCGACCAACTCGGAAATTCTGTTCAGCAACTCGTGCTGTTTGATCATGTCGGCGGTTTGATACAGAGAACGCGTAAACATCAGTTCCCAATGCAGCGAAAGCGATTTGCGCTTGAGGGGCATGACGTCCAGTTGTGCTGGGTCATCAATCAGCGCCAGTTTGCCTTGTGGGCGAAGCACTTCAACGATCTGGGCCAGGTAGGTTTCGGTATGGGTCAGGCTGATAACGTAGTCGACCGGGTTGAGTTTCAGATTTTCGAGCTGCAGCGGGATCGAGGCGGAATGATCAATCACATGGTGGGCACCCAGTTCTTTTACCCAAGACTGAGTCTCTGGCCGCGACGCTGTACCGATGACGGTGAGTTGGGTCAGTTTGCGGGCCAGCTGGACCAGGATCGAGCCAACCCCACCACCGGCGCCGATGACCAGCAGGCTTTGTCCTTTACCACCGTTTTCCTGGACGCCCAGTCGATCGAACAACAGCTCCCAGGCAGTAATGGAGGTCAGCGGCAAGGCTGCGGCACTGGCATTGTCCAGGCTACGTGGCTTTTGGCCGACGATGCGCTCATCCACCAAGTGAAATTCGCTGTAGCTACCAGGGCGATCGATCGCGCCGGCGTAAAATACTTCGTCACCAACTTTGAACAATGAAACGTCGCTGCCTACTTCACGGACGATACCCACGGTATCCCAACCCAGCACTTGGATCTCTTGGCTGGTACTGCGAGCTCGCACCTTCGTATCTACCGGGTTCACCGCAATCGCCTTCACTTCGACAAGCAGATCTCGAGCGCCTGGCGTGGGCTTCGGCAGGTCGGTTTCGAACAGGGAACGAGCGTTTTGGATTGGCAAACCAGCTTCTTGGAAAACTACGGCTTTCATGTGAGGTTGTCCTTTACAGGTCAGAGAGTGATGTCAGGCTAACTCCCTTCGTGAGCCTCAAAAACTAGCTAACCCGAGGAAGACTTTCGCCGTTTCGCTGAAGGTTGAGGCGATCAGCCATTCAAGGAATGGCCGATCGCCTTAGGAGAAGCGCACACGTCGCTTAAGTTAGGCGTCGACTCAGATCGCTTTCGGTGGGAAGTCGATGTCTGTTTTCGCCACGTTGTTCAGGTAGTTCGTCAAGGTCAGCAGCGAGACCTGCGCGATAACGTCGACGATTTTTGCATCGTCCAACCCTGCTTCCCGTGCGATTGAGAGATGCTCGTCACTCACTTGGCCGCGGCTGAGCGTGACAGCCCGAGCCAGTGCAGCGACTCCGTTTAACGTGCCGGCGCGCGCTGCCAGCAGATCATCAGCGTTTAGTCCGGTCTTCCCACCGAAGAAGCTGTGAGCCGCGACGCAATAATCGCATCCGTTAACTTCAGAGGCCGCCAGTGCCGCCACTTCACGTTCGGCAGGTGTCAGGCTGTTCTTGCTCAGCGCCTGTGACAGAGCGAGATATCCTCCCAAGGCTGCTGGAGAGTGAGCCAGGGTAGCGAAGGCGTTAGGGATGAACCCCAAGCCTTTTTCAATGCCCTGAAGGGCAGTGCGCGCAGCGGCTGGAGCTTGGTCAAGGGTCAAAGCAGCAATTCGGGTCATGATTTTGCTTCCTTCCAGGTTGTCCAATGCGTTTATGTTCAGGCGACAGGGATAGGGTTTTCGGCCAGAGCCTGGTTGAACTGGTTGATCAGTTCATGCTCGTTTGGCCCTTGGTTGGCGCGTACTGGTACGACGCGGTCAACCAGGACTTCGGTTGTCGCTGTTTCCAGTTTTTCCAGGGTTTCCTGGATGAATTCGTCCAGCGGCATGGCGCGTTCATCACCACTTTTGTGGATCAGATCGGTGTCTACCCATGGCGGTGCGATTTCCAGAACCTTGACGCTGGTATCGCGCAGGGCAAAACGTTGCGACAGCGAGTAGGAGTGAATCGCAGCTTTGGTCGCCGAATAGAGGGCTGTCGCGGCCAGTGGCAGATAGGCCAGTACCGAGCTGTTGTTGATGATGTAAGCATCAGGTTGGCGCTTGAGGTGTTCTACAAACGCTGCGCTAACACGCACCGGGCCCAGCAGGTTGGTCTGCAGCAGCCCTACAGCCTGCTCATCGTCATAATCGCCAGAGCCTGGGTTGTCGAAAGGCATGATGCCGGCGTTGTTGATGATGACGTTCAGCGAGGGATGGCGACGGATAACCTCTTGTGCGACATCCTTGATCTGCTGGTGATCATTGATATCAAGCTGAACGGTATCGATGCCGGGATTGGAGCTGGCGATTTCATCCAGCAGCGATTGGCGTCGGCCCGCGATGATGACCTTGTTTCCACGCTGGTGGAACGCTTCGGCCAGAGCGCGGCCGATGCCCGAGGTACCGCCAGTAATGAAGATGGTGTTTGCGCTAGTTTTCATGATTTGTATCCTTTCAATTGAGTGATTAAACGTCGTAACGCGGGGCGAGCTTGTTGCTGGAGAGATGTCCGAACAGCGCCTTGCGGCTGCTTTCGTACAGCTCGAAATGCTGTATGTCCTGCATGGACGGGATGGAGATCAGGACACCGTTGTCGAAGTCTTGAAGGGCGCCATCTACCAAGTCGCTTGCTGACATCACGATGTTGGGATCAAGGTTCTCGACGGGCAGTCCCCCGATCTCCCAGAAATCGGTAGCCGTAGCTCCTGGCAGCACCGCCTGAACCTTGATGCCATGTTCTGCCAGCTCTTTGTGCAGCGACTGAGTGAAGGCCGTGACGTAGGCTTTGCTTCCGCCGTACACGCCATTCAGAATTTCCGGTGCCAGGCTGACGATTGATGAGATATTGATGATTGCGCCCTGTTGGCGAGCGATGAAGCCTGGAACCGCAGCGTAGGTCAGTCGAGTGAGTGCAGTGACGTTGAGGCTAATCATCTCGGCCATTCGCTCAACGTCGCTGTCCAGCAAACTGGTGTGAGTGCCGATGCCTGCGTTGTTGACCAACAGATTGATGCTGGCGTCTTCGCGCATTTTGCGTTCCACTCGCGCCAGGTCCGCTGCGTTGGCCAGGTCTGCGGGGAAGACTTCAACGCTCTGCTGAGTCTCGTTGGTGATGCGACTAGCAAGAGCGTTCAGGCGATCACGATTGCGGGCGACCAGTATCAGGTCATAGCCACGTTGAGCCAGGCGGTCTGCGAAGATTGCGCCGATGCCGGTGGATGCGCCTGTGATCAGGGCGGTGCCTTTGTATTCCTGAGTCATGGTCCAGCTCCGTTGTTTGGGTGTGGAGCCATGATGCAAAAAAACAGATTTGTCTTAAACGACGCTTATAGTCGTGTTTTAGGACATCGCAATTGGAGCAGGGTTATGCATCGAATCGGCTACTTGGTTACAGACGGATTTCAGGTGATGTCACTGGCCACCCAGGCGGTTTTTGAATTCGCAAATATGGTCGCGGGCGAGCCTGTGTACCGGATTCAGAACTATTCGGTGTTAGGAGGGACCATTCGATCCTCCCTGGGTATGCACATCGACACGCTGGCATTGGATGATCCAGGGCTTGCAAATAGCTGGATGATCACAGGGACACTCACTCCGCTTACGCCTCCCGCTGCAGAGGTTCTGTCCAGCGTGCAGGGATTTGCCCAGGGCTCAAGGCGCATCGCAGGCATCTGCACAGGAGCTTTCGTCCTAGCTCAAGCAGGTGTCCTCGATAACCGGCGTGCTACTACTCACTGGGCATATGCCAAGACGCTTCAAAGCCTGCACCCGAGCATTGAGGTGGAAGAGAATCGAATCTTCATTGTGGACGGCCCTGTTTGGACCTCTGCGGGAATGACCGCAGGCCTCGACATGGCATTGGGGATGGTGGAGAAGGATTTGGGAACGGAGCTTGCCAAATCGGTTGCTCATAAGCTCGTCATGCACCAACGCCGATCGGGAGGGCAGTCTCAGCACTCTGAGTTGCTTGCTCTGGCGCCCAAGTCTGATCGCATTCAGAGCGCTTTGGATTATGCGCGTAAGCATTTGAACAGGGCATTGAGTGTTGAAGAGCTCGCGGAGGTTGTTCATCTGAGCCCAAGGCAATTCACGCGCGTCTTCACTGCCGAAACCGGTCAATCACCTGCTAAAGCGGTGGAGAGCCTACGACTAGAGGCAGCTCGGCTAATGATTGAGCAGAGTCGCCATAGCCTGGACACGGTAGCAAGAGAAACCGGGTTCAGAGATCGTCGACACATGCGCGAGGTATTCATCCGAGGTTTTGGGGTTCCCCCGCAAGCAGTTCGCCGCGATGCGAGGCGAGTCGGGTAGAAATCGCTTTCCTATTAAACCGAACGGTTCGATACTGGGATCATGTCGATCGTTTAGGTACCGAAAATGGGACGCCCTCGAAAATTCAATCGTGAGACGGTTCTGGAGAAGGCACTGCCCGTGTTTTGGCAGTACGGCTACTCCGGCACCTCTCTTCATCATCTTGAGCAGGCTACGGGCGTAAATAAGTCAGGCCTGTATTCAGAATTCAAGGATAAGGATGATCTGTTTCTGAGCGCTTTGGCGTATTACTACGCAAACCGCGGAGCACCAGAAATCCTGACTTCTCAGCCGCAAGGATGGGCAAATATCGAGCGTTTTCTTCGGCTTGGCGACCCTCAAGATAACGGGTGTATGGGCTGTTTTTCGGTCAATGCGCTACGTGAGTTTCCCGTGCTTTCCGACCAGGTGCGTCAACTGCTCGTGGATTGTCATCGCCGCTTGCTCCCGGAAATCGCTGACAACGTAAGGGCTGAGAAAACCCGACTGGCACCAGAGGTTGTTGCGGACATCATCATGGTGTTTTTCTCTGGCGTGTGCGTTGAAAGCTGCTTGCCTGCTGACGGGACTGGCGATCGGGTCAACCATTTCATGGAAGCGCTGCGAGCTCTCTGAGCAACATCCATCACTTTTTTGAACCGAATGGTTTTTTTCTCTTGCGCCTGCGCCTGGGCCACCCTATATTGAACCGATCGGTTCTTAACGAGTCAGGGCAAGACGGCATTTACCCGTCCTGATCCTCTGTCTTAACCCAAGCGTCGGCTGCAAGGAGAATCACCATGGCACTGAAAATTCATCCAATTAACCTCGGAAACATGCAGATGGATTCGAGTGGTCTGGTCATGTTCCGGAACCCCGGCGAGCAAGTCACCATCCCGGTTCTGGGTTTTCTTATTACTGGAGGGGAGGAACCGATCCTGGTCGATACAGGGTCACGCAACGCCCAACAGTATGAAGAATATGGACTCACGTACGAAGTGACGCCGCAGATGACGCTTGAGTACCATCTGGCCCAGCACGGGCTGCGGATGAAAGACATCCGGCACATCGTCCACACCCATGCTCATATCGATCACGTCGGCATGACCGATCTCTTCCCGATGGCGACTACTGTCGGCATCTCGCGTCGCGAGCTGGAGTTCGCCGCATCCGGCATCATGGGACCGCTCATGTACACTGCGGCTGATACCAAGCATTTGATTGATCGTCTCCACACACGAGGCGCGATTCGCCTGTTTGATGTCGACGGCACGTTCGAAGAAGAGGTTATCCCGGGCGTAGCAGTTCGATTGTCAGGTGGACACACGCCCGGCTCGATATCGGTCCTGGTCGAAACTGACGAAGGCATGGCGAATATCTGCGGCGACATCGCCTATGACATTCACGACCAATTGATTGAGCCCATTCTCGATCAAGCGTCACATGAGCCGACGATCACAGCGAACCGGGCCATGTCCACGCTGGATGAAAAGAAAGCTCTTAAGAGGGCGCTTGCAGACAGCAAATTTCTGCTGCCAAGTCACGACGCGCCTGCCTTGATCAAAGGCGGAAAAGTCATAGGGCGTATGCTCGATGCCATTTCTAATCCCCAGGCTGACGTTACAAAAGCGATCAACTATTCGCTTTTGGCTTCAGTGTGACGCATGGCTTTCGTCACCTTTGCACGTGCTCGCCCTTGGCGAGCCGTGCGCTTCGGGACTGGAACACTGGTATTTGCGATGGGCGTATGCCTGCTGATCAACCGCTTACTGTGAGAACCCGCCATGAGCCAGACTCTGATATCCCCTGGAATGAGCGTTGCCAATGACGACAAGCAGCGTCTTGGCCCGCGGACTCGTTTTGGTCTGCTTGCCTCCATCACAGTGACTTTCTTGGCTGGATCCAGCGTACCTACGCCGTTGTATCCGATCTATCAGGACCAGTGGCATTTCACTGCGATGGGCATCAGCTTTATCTTCAGCATTTATGCCATATCAGTACTCGCCGGACTGCTAGTGTTTGGACGGCTGTCCGACTACGTCGGTCGGCGGTCAGTACTGTTGTGGACGACTGTTTTGCAATTGGTGGCCATGTACATGCTCGGTGTAGCTGATGGCTTCGCGGATCTAGTGCTTGGTAGGCTGATTCAAGGCGTGTCGACAGGGGCTGCAGTTCCAGCGGTAGGCGCAGCCCTGATTGATCTCAACCACAAGCGCGGAGCGGTCGTGAATGCCCTCACACCTGCCATCGGCAGTGCCGTTGGGGCTCTGATGGGTAGCGTATTCGCACAGGCGTTACCGTACCCCACTCATACTGTGTTCGCGGCGCTAGCTTTTATTTTGGTCATTCAGGGCGTGGGTCTACTCTTCATGAGGGATATCCGCGCAAAAATACCTGGGGCGGCCCGGTCACTGATACCGCAATTCAGCATACCCGTGGATGTGCGCGGACCAATGATCATTGCATCGTCGCTATTCGTTGCTGGCTGGGCTGTCGCCGGTTTCTTCGCCTCAATGGGGCCCAGGTTAATTGAGCAGCTCTTTGCGCTACCTGCGTCATGGGCAGGCGGATTGGTGTTAGCTGCTTTCGCTGGTAGTGGGGTAGCTGCTATTGGGGCATTCGTTACTCGATCAATGCATACCCTGGCCTGGATTGGCGCACTGGGGCTGCTGATCGGTATGGCTATGGTCTTAGTCTCATTGATCACCGGTTCGCTCACTCCCTTTGTCTTTGGCGTAGTGATTTCAGGAGCTGGCTTTGGTGCCGGTTTTCAAGGTGGTATCCGACTGGTTTTATCCAAGTCACGCGCCGAGGAAGTCGCAGGTGTATTGTCCGTAGCCTTCCTCTGTTGCTACCTCGGTATGGGTGTTCCGGCGATGATCGCTGGGTACGCGGTAGCAAGCGGACACGGCATCTTCGATACCGCAATAGTTTTCGCCATTCTGGTAATGAGCCTTTCATTCATAGCGGTTTACAGGATGATAAGTGGTGGCAGTAGGGTATGACGCGAGTAGAAACGTAGAAAAGGCCACATTAGGTGGCCTTTTCTATGTGCGGCTTCTGGTCAGCTACTCCGCCACGAATGCCCCGATGTGCTGGGCAGTGGCGATGGGATATTGCATGTGAGGACCGTGCCCGGTACTCGGCAAGCTGAGCTGGGTCAGGGTTGGAAATTGCTGGGTCAGCGCCTGCCAGTTCTCTACAGGGAATACGATGTCGTGATCACCACCTATGTGAAGAACTGGGATGTTGGTGGTCTTAAGGACCTGCAGTACTGCTTCCACGGGGAACACCGGGTTCTTGGGCGCGTCGCCCAGTTGCTGTGCAGCCCAGGCAACCGGCACCTGCGGACTACGATTTTGTGTTCTAGACGCCAGTCGCGACCAGGCGAGCTCAGCCGCTGCTCGACTCCGATCTGAGGTTGGCTCGAAGAACAGTTTCACAAAATCTTCGAAGTCGTTTTCACGTCGGGCAAGCTCATAAAAAAGCGGCTCGCCCGTCTTCACCAGCTGGCCGGGAGGCGTTGTGCCCAGCAGTACCGCGTGGCTCACCAGCTGTGGTGCTTGCGCCAGAACAATTTGTGCAGCAATGCCGCCAAGCGACCACCCTCCAATCACGACGCGGCCCAGGCCAAGGGCGTGAATCAGCTCGATGGCATCCTTTGCCAGAGAGCCTGGGTTATAGCTCGCCTGACCTGTTGATTGGCCCAGACCGCTGTAGTCGAAGACTGTTACTTGAAAGCCTTGCGTGACCAGACTATCGAGAAACAGTGGATCCCAATCATCCATCGTGCCTCTATAGCGAATCAGCAAGAGCAAGGGCTTGCCATCGCCTATCGTGCGGTAAGCGAGTCGGCGATTGCTGACATCAATGAAACGAGTTTCTGCTTCAGCGCTTTTGATCGAGGTGGACATCTGGCCTGCTCCTTGGTTTGGTGTGATCCAATCCTGAAGGTTCGGTGTCCAAGGCGGTACGTCGTTTAGGGTTGGTTTTCAGGACATAATGACCTTGTCCACGCATGCAAAAAACGGATTTGTATGATCGCTCAGGGTCGTTAGCAGCCGCCCGTGACCTAACCGGGTGGACTTTCGTCATCAATGCCGTGCGTCCGCAAAGTCTCGAAAGTGATCACCGCACAGCAATGGATTTGGCCATTTCCGCCGTTCCAGCCCAGCCGGCTTGCTCGTACACCGGCTTGCCCGTCTCGGTGGCGTGCAGCACAGCGAACGTGATGCCTCGGCGAGCGAACTCATGCTCAGCCGCTTGCATCAATGACGAAGCCAGGCCCCGGCGGCGGTAGGCCGGCTGGACGTACACATTCAGCACATAGCCACGCTTGTCCAGGGTTGGGTGCGAGGGATGGGGAGGCCAATCGATGCTCATCAGGCCAATCGCGGCCACCACGTGTTCGCCATCCAGGAGTTTGAACCCGTAATACCGACCGTCTCGCAGCCGCTCCTCCAGCCATGGGCGAAAATGCTCAGTCATGACGCGCAGATCTTCAGCAATGCCACCCGCTTCAAGGAACATCTGCTCGCGATGCGAGCAGATCATTTCGGCGTCAGAGGGCCCGACAGGGCGGCACGCCAGACCGTGAAACGCTGCACATCCTTGTAATCCCATCATTGTTTCCCCAGCGTCAGTAGCATCCACTCATGAAGATGCAGCCTATTTCACTCCCTAAACCCTCGCAACTTCTCCAGGAACGACGACGATAACTTCCTTTTGGTCTTTGACACTTGGGAAGGACGGCGGTCCCGTGCCCAAGGGAGGATGTTCATCACCCCGCTGGTTAGCGACAGCACGATGGCCAGAATCTGCAGGCTCATTCCTGTACGTCGGTATTTCAGGGAGCAGTCCACCTGTTTCATGACATATGAGTCATCATGCTCGACGGCCGGGGTACTGCGCAGCTTGAGTTCGACCTGGGTCGGGCTTGTAGGCAATCGGTTGTAATCAGCTATCGAACCAGGACTGAAATGCCATGAATCCATATCTACAAGAAGTCATCGACCTGCACGTGTTGATCGAGGCGCTCTTCGCCAGAGGAGAGGGCCAGGTCGAAGCCATGGTCGAGCGCTTCACGGCGGATTTCTCCATGATCACGCCGACTGGCTTGCAGGTGTGCCTGCAGGATGTCGCCAACCTGTTCGCCACGCGTGCTGGTAGCCAGCCGGGGTTGATCATCGAGCTCTCTGGGTTGGAAACCTTGGCGCAATGGCCGGAGGGTGCAATGGTCCGCTATCAAGAGACCCATCGGCTGCCCGGCCAGGACGCGACGGCACGGCGCTCGACGGCGCTGTTCAGCCTCCAGGGAGACCGCGTTCTGTGGCGCCATCTCCATGAAACCTGGGCAGCCTGATTTGCCGCTTGAGCCTTAGGCAGACACGAATCATCCGTCCGTCGGGGCTTTGCAAACAGGAAAAAACCCTCGACGAAGGCGTCCGTCAAAACAGCTGTAGAGTTCGTTCGACTCTCCACGTCAGGTCTTCGGTCCGCCCAGTGCGGGCCATTTTTTATGACGTCGGAGACCCACAGTCTGGCGACCGCGGCTTCTTCAAGGCCTGGTGCCGTGTCAACCATTACCGTTCGGCGAACTGGCCACAGGCCGGCCAGGTTTCACAAACCGAGCATGTTGTAGTGCACGTAGTACATGATCCACAGCGACAACCCCACCAGCAGCACGATGATCACTATGGTGAAAACAAGCGCCACCAGGCTCCAGCGCTGCTCGCGTGCGGTGGTCAGGTGCAGAAAGAACACCATGTGCACCAGAATCTGCATCACCGCGCAGGCCAGCACCAGCAGGAACGTGGCGCTGCGCGACAAGCTGGGATACATGGCCAGCCCGAAGGGAACGAGCGTCAGCAATGCGGCCAGCACAAAGCCGACGTTGTAGGACTTGTGGCTGGACTGGCTGGCCCCTGCGCTGCTATGAACCTGGCTTTCGCTGCTCATCGGATCACCCCGAACAAGTAAACGACGGTAAACACGCACACCCACACAATGTCGAGGAAGTGCCAGAACAGGCTCAGGCAGCTCAGCCGTGTGGACATGACGCAGCACAGGCCGCGCTGCTGTACCTGAATCATCAGCACGGCCATCCACACCAGACCTGTCAGCACGTGCAGGCCGTGGGTGCCGACCAGGGTGAAGAAGCCAGTGAGGAACGCGCTGCGCTGTGGCCCGTAGCCCTCGGCGATCAGGTGATGGAACTCGTTCACCTCCATGGCGATGAAGCCCAGGCCAAGCGTGAAGGTCACACCCAGCCACTGCAACACGCGGCGTTTGTCCTTGCGGTGATTGGCGAGCATGGCATAGCCGTAGGTGACGCTGCTGAACAGCAGCAGGCTGGTTTCACCGAGTACGTAGGGCAGTTCGAAGATGTCTGCCGCACCCGGGCCGCCTGCCACAGACTGGCCCAGCACGGCGTAGGTGGCGAACAGCGTGGCGAACAGGATGCAGTCGGTCAGCAGGTAGATCCAGAAGCCAAACAGGCTCAGGGAACCCGCATCCTCGTAACCTTGCTCTTGCTGATGGGCGGTTTCGTTCAGGACGATATGCGACATGGATCAGGCCTCCGCCATCAGTTGGCGCCGTTCGGTTTCCACGCGTTCGACTTCCTCGGCTGTCACGTAGTACTCGGTATGCTGGTCGTAGCTGCGCACGATCAATGCCGCCACCGTGGCCAGCAGGCTGGCGATCACCAGCCACCAGATGTGCCAGACCAAGGCGAAGCCCAGCACCGCGCTCAACGCGCCGATCACCACGCCCAGGCTGGTGTTGCAGGGCATGTGAATCTTGCGGAAATCCGCCTCGATCAGCGTCTTGACCCCGCGTTCCTTCATGCCCCAATAGGCATCGATGCCGTGTACTACCGGTTGCTCGGCGAAGTTGTAGAACGGCGGCGGTGACGCAGTGGCCCATTCCAGCGTGCGCCCGTCCCAGGGGTCGCCGGTGTGGTCGCGGTTTTCGTGGCGCTTGCGGATGCTCACAACCAGCTGCGTCAGCTGGCAGGCCACGCCGCAGAGGATGATCAGTACGCCGACCATCTCCAGCAGCAGGAACGGCCGCCACTCCGGCACGTTGAAATGGTTCAGGCGCCGGGTCATGCCCATGAAGCCGAGGAAGTACGACGGCATGAAAGCGAAATAGAACCCCACCAGCCAGCACCAGAACGCAGCGCGCCCCAACGGGTCGTAGAGCTTGAAGCCGAACGCCTTGGGGAACCAGTAGGTCAGCCCGCACATGTAGCCGAATACTGCGCCGCCGATGATCACGTTATGAAAGTGCGCGATCAGGAACAGGCTGTTGTGCAACAGGAAGTCGGCGCCTGGCACAGCCAGCAGCACACCGGTCATGCCACCGATGCTGAAGGTGACGATGAAGCCGACGGTCCACAGCATCGGTGTCTCGAAACGCACTCGCCCGCGGTACATGGTGAACAGCCAGGTGAAGATCTTCACCCCCGTGGGTACAGCGATGATCATCGTCATGATGCCGAAGAATGCGTTCACGTTCGGCCCGGCGCCCATGGTGAAGAAGTGGTGCACCCAGACGATGAACGACAGCACGGTGATGACGATCGTCGCCCATACCAGCGAGTAATAGCCGAACAGCCGCTTGCGCGAGAAGGTCGAGGCGACTTCCGAGAAAATGCCAAACGCCGGCAGAATCAGGATGTACACCTCAGGGTGGCCCCAGGCCCAGATGAGGTTGATGTACATCATCGGGTTGCCACCCAGCTCGTTGGTGAAAAAATGCATCCCCAGGTAGCGATCGAGGCTGAGCATGAACAAGGTGGCGGTCAGGATGGGGAATGCCGCCAGAATCAGGATCGAGGTGCACAGCACCGTCCAGGTGAACACCGGCATGCGGAACAGCGTCATGCCCGTGGTACGCATCTTGAGGATGGTGACCAGGAAATTGAGCCCCGTCAGCAAGGTGCCTATCCCCGATATCTGCAATGACCAGATGTAGTAGTCAACGCCCACTCCGGGGCTGTAGGCGATGCCGGACAAAGGCGGATAGGCGACCCAGCCGGTGCGGGCGAACTCACCAATGCCCAGTGAGAGGTTGACCAGCACCGCGCCGGAAACGAACAGCCAGAAGCTCACCGCGTTCAGGAACGGGTAGGCCACGTCGCGCGCGCCGATCTGCAACGGCACCACAATGTTCATCAGGCCGACCACGAACGGCATGGCCATGAAGAAGATCATGATCACGCCGTGGGCGGTGAAGATCTGGTCATAGTGCTCTGGCGGCAGATAGCCGGGCGAACCGTCCGAGGCCATGGCCTGCTGGGTACGCATCATCAACGCGTCGGCGAAACCGCGCAGCAGCATCACCAGGGCGACGACGATGTACATCACGCCGATGCGCTTGTGGTCGACCGAGGTAAACCACTCCTTCCACAGGTACGTCCATTTGCGCTTGTAGGTGATGGCTGCGACACCGCCGAAGCCGATCAGTCCGACCACCGCAAGGGTATACATGATGATGGGCTCGCCGAGCGGGATGGCATCCCAGGTCAGTTTTCCGAACATGTGCCTCACTCCTTGCTGCCTTGCGGCGATTGACCCTGAGGGGCGCCCAGGCGCTCCTCGACCTCGCGGGATCGGTTGACACCCTGGTACTTGTCGATCAGCGACTGGAACAGCCCGGCATCGACCGCAGCGTAATGCTCTACCGGGTGAGCGACGCTGGGTTTGGCCAGCTGCGCATAGCGGCTCTGATCGAGCTGGCGTTGCGAGCTGCGCACCTTGGCCACCCAGGCATCGAAACCGGCCTGGTCGAGTGCAAGGGCATTGAAGTGCATGTCGGAGAAGCCGGGGCCGTTGTAGTTGGCGGCGATACCGGTGTAGCGCCCCGGTGCGTTGGCAATCAGGTGGAGCTGGGTCTGCATGCCGGCCATCGCGTAGATCTGCCCACCCAGTGCAGGGATGAAGAACGAGGTAATGGCGCCATCGGAGGTCACCCGGAAATCCACGGGTGTGTCCACCGGCATAGCCAGCTCGTTGACCGTGGCGATACCCAGTTCGGGGTAGACGAACAGCCACTTCCAGTCCGTGGCGATGACCTGCACCTTGACCGGCGCCTTGGCGGCATCAAGTGGGCGGTAAGGGTCGAGCGCGTGGGTCGAGCGCCAGGTCACGACCCCGAGTACGATGATGATGATCAGCGGCACGCCCCAGACCACGGCCTCGATTGCGCGCGAGTGGCTCCACTCGGGCGTATAGCGGGCCTTTTCGTTGGAGGCGCGGTAATGCACCGAAAACACCAACGCCATGATCATGACCGGGACGACCACCACCAGCATCAACAGCGTGGCCAGGATGATCAGGTTGCGTTGTTCCAGCCCGACCTGGCCCTTTGGGTTGAACAACACCATGTCGCAGCCCGAAAGCTGTAGCGCGATGATGCCCAGCATCAACAGCCCGAATAGTCGTGCGGCTTTGGAAGTTCCCATTACCATGCGCCCGGTCCTGTAATTGTTGCTGAATATGTTGTTGTGCTGGTTTAGAAGGAGGACCCGCGCATGAAGGTTGTATGTAAATCATGTAATCACGACGAACGGCGGTCTGACGCCGCTTGCCTGGTTCAGGGCTGGGTACCGGTTCGCCCGGGTTCGATACCTGCGCAAACCGGGCAGGCATGAAAAAGGGGCCTGCCAAGGCCCCTTCGAGGTCAGTGCAACCCGCGCTTATCGGGCTTCGATCTTGCGCGGTGCCATGAAGTACATCCAGGTCAGCGCCAGGAAGTACATGGCCGGGATCATGGTGAACAGCACGGCATAGTTATTGTTCGTCGCCATCAGCACACTGCCGACGATCTGCGTCATGAACATCCCGCCAATCGCTGCGCACATGCTGGCGAAGCCGAACACCGTGCTGATCAGGTGCTTGGGTGTGTAGTCCATCACCAGGCTCCAGATGTTGGCGGTCCAGGCCTGGTGCGCGCCGACTGCCAGGGCGATGGCCAGCACCGCGATCCACAGGCCGCTGGCATGGGCGGCGAAGGTCACGCTGACCATGGTGCAGGCGAAGATCAGCATCGACACCAGGCGTGCCGTGGTGGCGCGCACGCCGCGGCCGATCAGCCACGAGGAAAGGATGCCGCCGCCGATGCTGCCGAAGTCCGCGGTCAGCCAGATCAACATCAGTGGGATGCCCATCTGAGTGACGCTGATGCCCAGGCTGTACTGCTGGTTGAGAAACGGTGGCAGCCAGTACAGGTAGAACCAGAACACCGGCGCGGTGATCGCATAAGCCACGGCGAAGGCCCAGGTGCCACGCATGCCGAGGATACGGCTGAAGGGCAAACGCGCTGCTTGCGGCTCACCGTCTTGCAGGATGTAGTCGAGTTCGCTCTGGCGTACATGCGGGTGCTCTTCCGGGTTGAAGTACTTCAGGCCCCAGAACACCAGCCAGACCAAGCCCAGGCAGCCCATGGCGATGAACGCGGCCTGCCAGCCCCACACGCTGAGGATCAGTGGCAGCAGGGCCGGGGTGACCATGGCGCCGACGTTGGTGCCGGCGTTGAACAGCCCGGTGGCGATGGCGCGTTCGCCGGCAGGGAACCACAGGCGCACGGTCTTCACGCAGGCCGGGTAGTTGGCCGCTTCGGTCAGGCCGAGGATGAAGCGGCAGACCATGAAACCGGCCGCCGAGGTGGCCAGGCCATGGGCCCCGGTGGCCAGGCTCCACAGCAGCACGGCGGCGAAGAAGGCACGCTTGACGCCGACCTTGTCGATCAGCCGGCCCTGCAGCACGAAGCCGACGGCATAGCCGACCTGGAACCAGAAATTGATGTTGGCATAGTCCATCGCCGTCCAGCTCATGGCCTTGGCCAGTTCCGGCTGCATGATGCCGAGCGCGGCGCGGTCGATGTAGTTCAGGGTGGTAGCGAAGAATACCAGGGCGAGCATGCCCCAACGGGTCTTGCCGACGGCGAAGGCACCACGGATCTTGTTGCCGATGCCGGCGCAGGGCAGTTGTGGGCTGGCGGTTGTGAGCTTGGAGTGATTCATATCCGGGTCATTTCTTGAAATTGTAATGGACGGCTTTTTCTCGAACGTGACCTGGCCCCAGGCAGGGGGTACACGCAAGGCCGGTGCATGGTGAGCAGTGAATCGGCGAGCGTCAATTCAGGGGAGGGGGCTATTGTTCGATAACCGAACAATAGCGCCTGTTTACGGGCAGCTCAGCGCCTTGCCCGCCAAGTAGCCGAAGGTCATGCCCGGCCCCAAGGTGATACCGCCACTAGGATAATGCCCGGCCATCACACTGTGCATGTCGTTGCCGACCGCGAACAGGCCGGGTATCGGCTGTTGCGTATGATCGAGCACGCGTGCCGAGGCATCGGTGCACAGGCCGACAAAGGTGCCGAGGCTGCCAGGCAGCAGTTTCACCGCATGAAAAGGCCCGTACAGCAAGGGGCGCAGCGAAGGGTTTGGCCCATGCAGCGGTTCGCCCTGGGCTTTGTTGTAGGCCGATGCGCCGCGCTGGAAGGCCGGGTCTTCGCCGAGCGCGGCGTGCCGATTGAAGTCGGCCACGGTGCGCTGCAGTTGCCTGGCATCGATGCCGCAGCGCTGCGCCAGTTCTGCCAGGGACTGGCCGCTGAACAGGTAGCCGCGGCGCCGATAGAAACCGGTCGGGAAAGGGAACGGCTTGGCCCAGCCGATACCGTAGCGTCGCTGTGCGGCATGGTCGCAGATCAGCCAGGCTTCGTGCGCTTCGCCCGGTGGCGTGGCGGCGAACAGTGCAGTCATGAAATCGTGGTAGCAGTCCGCTTCGTTGACGAAACGTCGGCCGTCGCGGCGCACGGCGATGAAGCCAGGCTTGGCGCGGTCGATCAGGTGCGGAAAGTGGCCAACGCTGCCGTCACGGCGCGGCACCCGGGAAACCGGTGCCCAGGCGCCTGCCTGCACCAGCGTGCCGAGCTGGGCCCCGGCCTGTTCGCCGAGGTTCAGGCCATCGCCGCTGTTCTCTGGCGGCGCCGCCGAGTGGTGCTGTGTGCCATCGGGGGCGTGGGGCATCAGCTGGGCGATGCGTTGGCGATCATGGGCAAATCCGCCACAGGCCAGGACCACGCCACGGCGTGCCCGGACCACCCGGCCATCGGCGAACTGCGCGCCGTCGATGCGCCCATCGCCGAGCAAGCGGACGGCCGCTTTGTCGGTGAGCACAGTCACGCCAAGGTCCAGGGCACTGCGCAACAGGCGTGCAACCAGGGCGTTGCCGTTGACCAGTTGCAGGCCGCGCCGATGCAGCAGCAGGTCGCGGCCATGGCGCAACAGGCGCTTGGCAACGTGCCAGGCCGCTTGCGGCGAGCGGCGGGCATTGAAGAAGGCTGCCATGTCGGCACCCCCGGCGATGCCCATGCCCGCCAGGCTGACGATGTCCAGCGGCGGGCGCAGCGTGTGCAGCCATGGGCCAAGCAACCGACCGTCGAACGGCAACGCGCACAGCAAGCGCCCGCCGCTCGCGCTGCCATCGCCTGCATGCATGTCGGGCATCTTGCTGCCGGACTGGAACTGTACGGCAGTGTGCTGCTGGAAGAACGCCACCATTTCCGGGCCATGGCGCAGGAAGGCTTGCTGGCGAGGGTCCAGTTCGGTGACGTGGGTCTGGGCACGCAGGTAGCGTTCCGGGGCGTCGTCGCCTTCGACGATACCTTCGGCAACCGCCAGCGGGTTGCGTGGAATCCACAGCCAGCCCCCCGACCAGGCGCTGGTGCCGCCAAGCTGGCTGGCCTTTTCCGCGACAATCACCCGCAGGCCGTGATGCGCGGCGGTAACGGCGGCCGCCAGGCCAGAGGCACCGGAGCCGATCACTAGTACGTCACATTCGAGGGGTTGCATGCTGGGGGGGCCGCTCAGGTTATGAAGGGGTCAGTCATTGCAGCGGTGAAAAGCCGGTAGGGCGCAGTAGTCGCGAGTGCAGTTGCAGCACCGCGCCCAGCTCCCGATTGCGCCGCGAGAACTCTGCCCAGCGCGGGTCGGCGGCCATGGCGGCACGGCGCGCCATGCGCTCGTCGAGGCTGGCATAGGCCCACAGGTGCACCACCTGGTTGACCTCGCCGAACTCGCTGGTGAAGAAGCCCACCAGGTTGCCCAGGTGCTCGCGCTGCACCGCCAGCGCATGGCTCTGGTACAGCGCCAGCCAGTCGGCCATCTTCAGCGGGTCGAGGGTGTAGGTTCTCAGTTCGTAGAACATGCGGGTTTCTCCTGGTGGCTGGCTGGCGCCTGCAGGCGCTCGACGATATGGCTGGCAGCGATCCAGCCGAAGGTCAGGGCGGGGCCCAGGGTGATCCCGGGGCCGGGGTAGGTGCCGTTCATCATTGAATTCATGTCGTTGCCCACTGCATACAGCCCGGCAATCGGTGCGCCGCTGCGGTTCAGTACGTTGGCATTGGCGTCGGTCACCAGGCCGCGCGCCGAGCCGAGGTCGCCGGTATGGAGGCGAATGGCGTAGTACGGCGCCTTGGTCAGCGGAGCCAGGCACGGGTTGGGCTGGTGCCGAGGGTCGCCCATGTAGCGGTTGTAGCTGTTGCCGCCTTTGCCGAATGCACGGTCGATGCCGTTGCGGGCGTCGGCATTGAAATGCTCAAGCGTCTGCTGCAACGCTTGCGTATCGACGCTGATGGCCGCAGCCAGGGCGGGCACGCTGTCGGCGCGCAGCAGGTAGCCGGCGGCAATCAGTGCCGAATTGTCCACCGGCTTAGGCCGCGCCAGGCCCAGGCCGTAACGGTTCATCGCCTCGGCGTCGCAGATCAGCCAGCAATGGCCGATGCCGTTGGCGAACATGCTCTGCACGAAGTGGTGATAGGAGTTGGCTTCGTTGACGAAGCGCCGCCCGACCGGGTCGACCGCGATCACCCCAGGCTTGGCACGGTCGGTGACCAAGTGCGCAAAGCGCTCGCGTTGGCCATTGGCATGCTGCAGCTCGGACACCGGCGCCCAGAAGAAATTGGCCGCCAGGCCTGCGCCCTGGGCTGCCGATACCGCCTCGCCAAGGCGTAGCGCGGCGCCGTCGTTGGTGGGCGGCGACATGCTCAGGTGTGGCGCTGAGGTATCCGGGCGGTCAGCTGCCGCCAGCTGCCCGGCAGCAAAGCCCCCCATGGCACAGACCACCCCACCGCGGGCCTGCACCCGTATCCGTCGGCCCTCGCGCTGCACGATCACGCCGGTTACCACGCCGCGTTCGACGATCAGCGCTTGTGCTTCGCTGCGCAGCCAAAGTGTTGTGCCGTCGGCGAAGGCACTGTTGGCCAGGCGGGCGATCAGGGCGTTGCCGGTGGTCAGGCGGGTGCCCCGCGGGTGCTTGAGGCGATCCCGTGCGTAGCGTGCCATCAGCTTCAGGCAGTGCCACAGCGAGGCGGGCGAGCGGCGCAGGTTGAGAAAGTGCTGGATGTCGACGCGGTTGACCATCATGCCACCGAACAACAGCATGCCCGGCGGCGGCATTTTCAGGTCCTTGAAACGCGGACCGAGATGGCGTCCGTCGTACTCGACCATTTCCAGGGCGCGGCCGAACTCGGGGGCGCCAGGCGCGTCGGGGTAGTAGTCGGGCGAATGCGGGCGCAGGCTGTAACGCAGTTCGGTGTGCTGCTCCAGCCAGCGCAGGGCTTGCTGGCCCCGGTCAATGAAGACGTCCACCAGTGCCGGGTTGTAACCATCGCCGATGATGGCCTTCAGGTAGGTGCGCAGGGCCTCGGGGGAATCCTTGGCCCCGGCGGCCCGTGCCTGATCGCTGCCGTAGATCCACACCGCACCTCCGGAGATTGCCGAGGTGCCGCCGAAGTGCTCGGCCTTTTCCACCACCAGTACCTTCAGCCCGTGGCGGGCAGCCGTGGCGGCCGTGGCGAATCCTCCGGCACCGCTGCCGAGCACCACCAGGTCGAACACGGCTTGTTCGCTAGCGTTCATGGTTTCAGATCTCCAGCGGGGTGACGCCCATGAAGGCGCCGAGGTGGCCCAGTTGGGCGAAGGCCATCTGCGCGCCGGTCTGGATCGGGCAGCCGCGTTCACGCGCCTTGTGCAGCAGCGGGGTAATTTCTGGTGAAGTGACCACGTCGGCCACCAGCGTGCTGGCTTGCAGGGTCTCCAGCAGTGCCACCGGCAGCGGCAGTTCGCCGCTGTCGCCCATGCCGATGGGGGAGGCGTTGACGACCAGGTCGAAGACCTCCAGCGAGTGGTATTCAGTGGCGACTGCCAGTGCCGGGAAGGCATTGCCGAGCACTTCTCCCAGCGCACCGACGCGTTCCGCGCAGGGGTCGCTGAGGGTGATCTGGCCAAGGCCCGCTTCACCCAGCGCGTAGGCAATGGCACTGCCGACCCCGCCACAGCCCACCATCAGCGCACGCTTGCCGTTGGCCACAAAGCCTTGTTGGCGGGCGGCGCCGAGGAACCCCGCGCCATCGACGTTGTCGCCAACCAGGCGGCCATCACCTTCGCGGCGAATCACGTTGACCGAACCCAGTGCCTGGGCACGTGCGCTGAGCCTGTCCAGTCGCGCGGCCAGGGCTTGCTTGTACGGCACGGTGACCACGCAGCCGCGCAAGTTGCGCCAACTGCGCAAGGTGTCGACAAAGGTGTCCAGCGCGGTTGGCTGCAGGTCGATGGGAAGCATCGCCAGGTCGCGGGCATTGTTGGCGAACCAAGTATTGAAGTTTTCCGGCGACTTCACCTGAGCAATAGGTGAACCGACGATGGCGACCAGTTCGGTTGAACCTCGGATCATGCTGACCTCCGTCATGACTGTTGTTGTGGAGGCAAGCTTGTAGTGAGGCGATTTGATCAACAATGCGCTTATCGGGCATTTGATGCGATAATCGCAGCTATCTTTCGGTAATCGCATCAACAGCCACTTTACCCGAGCCGAACCCATGTCCCGACCCGAGATCCACCCGCGCGACCTGATCGCCGGCCTGCAGAAAGGCCTGGCGCTGATGCAGCTCTTCAATGCCGAGCAGCCACGCCTGAGTGTGCCTCAGGCGGCCAGGCTGTCTGGCTTGACTCCCAGTGCCGCCCGGCGCTTTCTGCTGACGTTGGTCCACGAAGGCTTTGCCGAGACCGACAACCGCCATTACTGGCTTACGCCCAAGGCCCTGCGCCTCGGCCAGGCCTATGTCGACTCGGCGCAGTTGCCACGCATGTTGCGGCCGATCGTCGAGCAGGTGGCGCGGCAGACCCAGGAACATGTGTCGGTGGGTAGCCGTGATGGCGACGAGATCATCCACCTGGTGCGCAGCCGCTACAGCCACATCGCTTCGTTGTCGATCCGCCCCGGGTCGCGGGTGCCGATGTATTGCACGGCAAGTGGCAGGGTCTGGCTGGCGTGGCTGGAGGAGCAGCAACGCGAGGAATACTTCGCGCGCAACCCGCTGCAGGCGCTGACGCCTTATACCCAGACCGACAGGGCGTTGCTGGAGGCGGAGTTGCAGCGGGTGAGGGCGCAGGGCTACAGCATCGTCGATCAGGAATATGAAATCGGCATGCGTGTGCTGGGCGTGCCGTTGCTCGATCGCAGCGGCCAATTGAAGGCGACCTTGACGATCACCACCCATGCGTCGCGGTTGAGCATTGAAGAGATGCGCCTGCGTTACCTGGCGACGCTGTATGAGGCGCAGGGGTTGCTCAAACCGGTGCTGGATTGAGCTGTAACAGGCTGTCCTGGGTTGCTGTGGGGCAAGCCCGCGAAGCAAGCGACGCGGTGTATGGCACGGGCTTCGCCCGTGTTCGCGGGCGCGCCCGCTCCCACAGAGCCCGCGCCTGCAGTGAGGGTAGTTTGACTTTCAGTGTGCTTGAAGTTGCAGACCTGGAGCTTGGCCGGCCATGCAGCCTATATCCTTGGATGTGCCGAAAGCGCAGGGGATGCAAGCTGTGCGCTTTGTCGACGCGCAGTAGCTGCGTCAGGCGCTGGCGGGCTTTGAGCTGCTGAGTGCCAAGTAGCCAAAGACTGTCAAAAAGCCGCAAAGTTTCACGGGAAAAACAGTAACTTAGAGAATTTTTGCAACCCGTGTTACTGGTCGGATTTCCGTTGAAAGCCTCCTTGCAGAGCCTCAGGATCGCCTCGGCATTCCCTTGAGGCTTTCATCCATGAAGTACTCCTCGATTCTCTTGTTGTCACTTGGCCTGTTGAGCGGCGTCGCTTCTGCAGGCGGCAATACCGAAGCAGGCATAGGCGGCGCGCTGGGCGGGGTACTGGGCTCGGTGGTCGGTCAGTCGATCGGCGGCAGCACCGGCTCGGCAATCGGCGCAGGCTTGGGTGGCGCGGCCGGCGGTGCGGTGGGGGCCAACAAGCACAGCCGTGGCGAAGCGGCCATTGGCGGCGCACTGGGCGCTGCCGGCGGCAACGTGCTTGGCCGGCAGATGGGCGGCACTACGGGCAGCATGATCGGTGCAGCAGCCGGTGGCGGCGTCGGCGGTGCCCTGGGTAACCACATGGGCCGCGAATACGACGATGAAAGTGGTCATCGCGGCGGTGGTCGCGACTATGACGATGATGACGACGACCGTGGCTGGCGCCGTCACCACCACGACCGTGGTCATCACTATGGCTGGCGCAAACATCACCGCGACTGGCGCGACGACGACTGATCGGCGCCGAGGTTGGCGCGCCGTTCAAGGCGCGCCGAACAGCATCGTCCAGTACACCCCCTCATCACTGCTCGCATTCGCGACATAGGCCGCGCCAACCTGGGTGAACATCGGGTTCATCAGATTGGCACAATGCCCGGGGCTGGCCAGCCAGCCGGCCATCGCCTTGCTCGGGGATCCTTGGCCGGCGGCAATATTCTCACCGATCTGACGCCCCCGGTAGCCGGCATCCCACGCCCGGTCTGTGGGCAAATCGCCGTTGGGGTCGCGGTGCGCGAAATAGTTGCCGTTGGCCATCGCCCGGCTGTGGCGCTGCGCTGCCGTGCCCAGGGCGGTGTTCCAGCTGAGCGGGCGCGCAGCGGCGAAACGCTGGCGACCACACAGCCGCGACTTGGCCCGAGCGGCGTTGACCTGCGCCAGTAACGCGTTGCTCGCGGAGCGCTGATCGCCGAGCTGTGCGTCGAGCACGGGACGCGCCAACACCACCTGCCACTCATTGCGGCTGCGGCTGACACCGATGTCGGCAAACTGGTTATCGAGCAAGGCCGCGCAGTAGTGGCTGCGCAGGCGGTCGAAAGCCTCCTCGGCATCTGTTGCGCCGGCTAAACGGATGCTGCGCACCTTTACGGCCTGATAGCCAGCGTCCTTCAAGCCTTCCCGCAAAGCGCCGCCGTAGCCAACCGGTAGTGCCAGGCTCGACTTCAACGCCAGCGGTGTCGAGACCACCACTCTGCGCCCTTCGCAGCGCTGTGGCTGGGCGCGGTAATCATTGATGGCCGCCACCAGCTGGCGTTCCCCGCCGGCCAGGGCGGGGCTGATGAACAGGAGGAAGAAGTGAACGAGGCACAGCGAGACAAACGACGAGCAGCGGGCAGCTTGGCGCATGGGCGAACAGCTCTGGAGGGATGATGGCGGGCGTGTCGATCTAAGGGCCCGAGTATGACTGCGCGCCTGGATACGGGTTCACGAACACTGGAGACAAATCTGGCGGTAGAAGCAGCGTCCCGGTTTTCAGCACACTCCAAGAATAATCGTTGCTTTTGGATAAGCCTGTATTACTGTAGAGGTAAGTACATTTTATGATGAATACTCTACATGAGCCTGTGGTCGCTACTGATCCTTGGGTTGCCGACGGCCAACGCCACCGAGCGAATGCGTGCCTGGAGAACCCTTAAAGCCTCTGGCGCAGCAGTTCTGCGCGATGGCGTATACCTGCTGCCAGAAAGTCACGTGGGCCGAGAAACCTTCGAAGCCGTGGAGCGTGATGTACTGGCCAGCAACGGCACAGCGTTTCTGTTCTCGCTGTCTGAACCTGAGGAACGCTTCAGCGGGTTGTTCGACAGAAGCGATGAGTACACCAGGCTGATGCAAGACGTTGCCGATAGCCGGACTGAGCTGACGCCGGATAATGCGCTTCACATTGCACGGCAGGCACGCAAGCTCAGAAAGGCCTTTGGCCAGTTGGCAGCCATCGATTTCTTCCCTGGCCTGCTCAAGGCTCATGCCGACTCGGCCCTGCAAGACCTTGAGACCGCTATCAGCCGGGCGCTGTCCGCCGATGAGCCACGTGCGCACGACCAAGTCATCACTCGACTCAGCCGCACCGACTACCAGGGACGACGATGGGCAACCCGAAAACGCCCATGGGTGGATCGGTTGGCCTGCGCCTGGCTGATTCGTCGCTTCATCGACACTGACGCCCAATTCATCTGGTTGAACCATCCCAGCGACTGCCCAAGCGATGCACTGGGCTTCGATTTTGATGGGGCCAGGTTCAGTCACGTTGGCCAGCGGGTTTCCTTCGAAACCCTCATCGAGAGCTTTGCCGTGCAGCAGCCAGGCCTGGCACGTTTGGCCGGCGTCATTCACTACCTGGATGCAGGCGGCAATCAACCTGCCGAGGCACCCGGTATCGAGCGTGTCCTCGCAGGCTTGAGAGCGAGCATTGACGATGACGATCAATTGACCGTGGTCGCCGGGGGCATCTTCGATGGCCTGCTGGCGGCTTTTGCAAGTGAGGAATCGCAAAATGGTTGATACCCCCTCGGCAATAAGCGAGCAGCTGCCATCGCAAGCGACTCGGCAGCCGATCGGCCTGTATGAAGCCTTCCTGTTCTGGCTCAAGTTAGGCTTCATCAGCTTTGGCGGGCCTGCGGGGCAGATCTCGATCATGCACCAGGAGTTGGTCGAACGCAGGCGCTGGATCAGCGAGAAGCGCTTTCTGCACGCGCTGAACTACTGCATGTTGTTGCCCGGCCCCGAGGCCCAGCAGCTCGCCACCTATATCGGTTGGCTCATGCACCGCAGCTGGGGCGGGCTGATTGCCGGCGCATTGTTCGTGCTGCCTTCGCTGTTCATCTTGATCGGCCTGTCCTGGGTCTACGTTGCCTTTGGCGAGGTGCCGGTCGTCGCAGGGATCTTCTATGGCATCAAGCCCGCGGTCACCGCGATTGTCGTCCATGCCGCTCACCGGATTGGTTCACGAGCCCTTAAGAATGGCTGGCTGTGGGCAATAGCCGGCGCCTCGTTCGCGGCGATCTTCGCGCTCAACGTGCCGTTCCCGCTGATCGTGCTGGCGGCCGCCATCATCGGCTATGTGGGCGGTCGCGTCGCACCAGGCACATTCGTGATCGGTGGCGGTCATGGTGCGGCAAAATCCAGTTATGGCCCAGCCCTGATCGATGACGACACCCCAACCCCAGAACATGCGCGTTTCAGATGGGGTCACCTGGTACGCCTGCTGCTGGTCGGCGCAGGCCTGTGGGTGCTGCCCATGGGGTTGCTGATGCTGTCGTTTGGCTGGGACGGCACCCTGACGCAGATGGGCTGGTTCTTCACCAAGGCCGCACTGCTGACCTTTGGCGGTGCCTACGCGGTGCTGCCCTATGTTTATCAGGGAGCGGTTGGGCATTACGGCTGGTTGACCCCCACCCAGATGATCGATGGCCTCGCCTTGGGAGAAACGACGCCAGGGCCACTGATCATGGTGGTTGCCTTCGTCGGATTCATAGGCGGGTACGTGCATCCGATGTTCGGTAACCAGCACCCGTTCCTTGCCGGTGCAGTCGCGGCGAGCCTCGTCACCTGGTTCACCTTCCTGCCGTCGTTCATCTTCATCCTTGCCGGAGGCCCGGTGGTGGAATCGACCCACAACGAGATGAAATTCACCGCACCGCTGACCGGCATCACTGCGGCTGTGGTGGGGGTGATCTTCAACCTAGCCTTGTTCTTCGGCTACCACGTGCTTTGGCCGACGGGCTTCAATGGGGCGTTCGACTGGCCGTCCGCAGTGATTGCGCTCAGCGCTGCGATTGCTTTGTTCAGGTTCAAGCGCGGTGTGATTCAGGTGCTGTTCGCCTGTGCACTGGCAGGGCTGGCGGTGCACCTGTTGCGCTCATGACGGCAGAGGCAACTTGTGCCCAGCAACCTTAGTCCGGATTTTCAATTGCCGGCGGCTGGCTGCCGGTTTCAGCCGATGTGCACACCATTGCGGCCTGCACCTTTGGCCTGGTACAGCGCCTGGTCGGCGCGCACGAGCAGGTCGTGGTAGCAGTGCAGTTCACCACCCTGGGTGCAGGCAATGCCAATGCTAACGGTGACCCGGGCAAAAGGGCTTTGCTGGTGGGCGATAGGCGCTTTGCTCAGGCATTCGAGCATTGCCTGGGCAACAATAGCCGCGCCAGCGCTGTCGGTGCCGGGCAGGATCGCCGCGAGTTCCTCGCCGCCATAACGGGCCAGCAGATCGGGCGGGCGACGCATGCAGGCCGCCAGCCGTTTGGCCACCTGTTGCAGGCAGGCATCACCCGCCGGGTGGCCGTAGGTGTCGTTGTAGCGCTTGAAGTGGTCGATATCGATCATCAGCAGGCTCAGCGCACCAGCGCTGCGCTGGGCCCTACCTGCCTCCTCGGCCAGGGCCTGGTCGAAACTGCGGCGGTTGGCCAGCCCGGTCAATGGGTCGTGCATGGCCAGGCGTTCAAGCTGCTGGTTACTGTCGAGCAGCTGTTGCTGGGCCACCCGCAGATCATCCTCGGCCAGGTTGCGCCGGCGCATGGCGCGGATCAGCAGCCAGCCGATGGCGCCGGTCAGGCCAAGCAGCGCGCACACCACCAGCACCGACAGTTGTGCCTCCATCCGCCAGGCTGCCAGTGCTTCATGCTGACCCAGGGCGACGGTGGTCACCAGCGGCAGCTGGTCGCTCTTGCGAAACGCATACAGGCGCTCGACACCGTCCAGGCTGGAGGTGAACGAGGCGGTACCGACCGTTTTTTCGACCAGGTACTTGGTGTAGATCGGCGACTGGGAGAAATTGCGCCCCATGTCCTGCTCGCGAAACGGGTAGCGCACCAGCAATGTGCCGTCGGTATAGGTCAGCCCGATGGCGCCATCCCGGCCGACGTCGATCTGACCGAACAGGTGCAGAAAGTTCTCGATCCCCAGGGTGACCGCCACCACGCCTGCGAAATCGCCGTTGGCATCATTGAAGCGACGACTGATGGTAATGACCCATTCCTGGTTGGCGCGGCTGCGGATCGGCGGACCGATGAACGACTCGCGCGAAGGGTCGTCGCGGTGATGGATGAAGTAGGCCCGGTCACTGCTGTTGGCGCCGACCGGGATCGGGCGATTGGACGACATCAGCCAGCGCCCGTCCCGAGCGTAGATGGTGATGCCGCTCAACTGGGGCATCAGCGGTTGTTGCCGGTTGATCAGCTGGCTCAGCCGTTCGATCTGTGCCGGCCCGCTGCCTTCGGTTTCCAGGCGTTCCACCAGGCCGAGCAGGAACATCGAACTTTGCCGCACGATGCCTTCGGAATAGGTGGAAAGCGCCTGGGTGAGGTTCAGGCCATGGGTGTTGATGTCTTCCAGTGCTTGTTCACGAGAAGCCATGACCTTCCATAGCGTCAACGAAGCGAGCGAGCAACCAATGACCGTTAGCAAAAGGACAACGAGGTGAATGTCACGCTTCACGTTAGTACCTGAGAGAAGTCCGGATTTCGACGTTGGCGCTCAATGGCGGAAGGCCATGGCACATAGCCATTCCTGGCATGGTGCAAGAATACCGTGGAGTCGAAGCGAACCGCAGCAGTTAAACAACGTGTTGGTGCATCTCGTTGGGCTGGCTAAGGCTCGAGCCACTGCCCATAGAGTCTGGGCCATTGCTCCCGTGATACCGCCGCATGTCGAATACGATCTGACGCCTTTTGGCGAGAAAGCGGCGACCGATCGCGATCGCTCATCTCCTCAACCAGCCTGCGCCGCCAGGCTGTTACTGACCTTGCGCCCCAGCACCCATACCGTGACGAACCCGCAGCCCACCAGTGCCGTGGCCAGGCTCAGCAGCACCGAGCTGCCCAGCTGGTCGACGATGCGCCCACCGAAGAACGAGCCAAGGGCGATGATGACCTGGAACATGGCCACGAACAGCGGCATGCCGCGCTCGACGTCTTTGGGCGCCACGACAAACATCCAGATGCTGGCGCAGGCAGGGAACGCCCCAAAGGCGAAGCCCCAGAGGGCGATCAGCATCGCCGCGCCGGTGAGGCCGGTGGCGAAGTAGGGGAACAGCGCGGTGCTGACGCCAATCATCACCGCCACCAGCAACAGCGTGTGGCGCACGCTCTGGTTGGCAGCGTAGCCGGCGAACAGGTTGCCGATCACACCGGCCGCGCCGTAGAGCAGCAGCAGGGAACCGATGGTCGAGCCATCGAAGCCGGAACTCTGCTTGAAGAACGGTGCAACATAGGTGTACGCGGCAAAGTGCGCCAGGCCGATCAGCAGCACGGCGATCAAACCGACCCGGGCTTGCGGATTGATGAACAGCGCCGGCAGGTCACTGATGCGGATGGCCTTGTCCGGGTTGAGCCGCGGCAGCAGCAACAGCTGCGCCAACAGTACCGGCACGCCAAGCAGCGCGGTGGCCAGGAAGGTCATGCGCCAGCCCATCAGGCCGCTCAGCCAGGTGCCCACGGGGACCCCCAGCACGGTGGCCAGGGTTACACCGGCCATGATGATCGAAGTGGCGCGGGCCACGCTCACCCCCTTGGGCGCCAGGCGGCCGCTGAGGGCAATGGCGGTGGCCCAGAAGCCACCGATGCTGATGCCCAGCAGTACGCGACCGAACAGCAGCAGGCTGAAGTCGCTGGCGTAGGCCACCACCGAGTTGGCGATGATCATGATCAGCGTCAGGCCAATCAGCAAGTAGCGCCGGTCCATGGCGCCAATGCCGACCGACAGCAGCGGCGCGGCCAGGGCCGCCATGATGCCGGGCAGGGTCACCATCAGCCCGGCGTGGCCGGCGCTGATGCCCAGGTCGCTGGCCACATCGTTGAGCACGCCCACCGGCAGAAACTCGCTGGTGACCAGGGCGAAGGCGCCCACGGCGACCGAAAGAATCGCCAGCCACTGCTGTTTGACGCTTTGTTGATCATGTTCGGGACGGCCGTGAGAGGCCTGACTGACGCTTGGCATGTTCCTGATTCCAAGGTGAGGTCGCCTGTTGCAGGCGAAGGGGGGAGGGAAAATTGGAGGCGATTATAAAAGTCGGCAGTGGGACGTCGACAGGCGAGCCGCTCGATAGTATTCATCAACGTGATCGATGGGACGCGCCGGGTAGAGCGCTCGCGCTGTGCTCAATGTCGAGACGTTTCGTTGAACAGTGCGCCGGTTTGTAGCTCCAGCGTATCCAGAGCTGATACAGCAAGCCGGGCTAGCGAGTGGATTCGGCAGGTTTCCCTGTGGGAGCGGCTTCAGCCGCGAAGCAGCCACCGCGGTGGATGGCACCGGCTGCGCCGGTGTTCGCGGCTGAAGCCGCTCCCACAGGGTTTGCAGCAGCCTTCAGGTAGGACAGTACGTGGCTATTCCAGCGCCTCGGCTACCCCCTGATCCTCCCCCAGGAAACCCCCGCTCTGGTGCTGCCACAGTCGCGCATAGGTACCGTTATTCGCCAGCAATTCACTGTGCGTACCTTGCTCGATGATGCGCCCTTCATCCATGACAATCAGCCGGTCCATGGCGGCAATGGTGGACAGCCGGTGGGCGATGGCGATCACGGTCTTGCCCTGCATCATCTCGTCGAGGCTTTCCTGAATCGCCACCTCGACTTCCGAGTCCAGGGCGCTGGTGGCTTCGTCCAGCAGCAGGATCGGCGCGTTCTTGAGCATCACCCGGGCAATGGCGATGCGTTGCCGCTGGCCGCCTGAAAGCTTGATACCGCGCTCACCGACCAGGGTGTCGTAACCACTGTGGCCGTCGCGGTCGCTGAGCTGGCGGATGAAGCCATCGGCCTGGGCGTTGATGGCGGCGCGCTGGATCTGCGCCTCGGTGGCGTCCGGGCGGCCGTAGGCGATGTTGTCGCGGATCGAACGGTGCAGCAGCGAGGTGTCCTGGGTGACCATGCCAATGGCGCTGCGCAGGCTGTCCTGGGTGACGTGGGCGATGTTCTGCCCGTCGATGCGGATCTCGCCGCTGTCCACATCATAGAAGCGCAGCAGCAGGTTGATCAGCGTCGACTTGCCCGCGCCGGAGCGGCCCACCAGGCCGACTTTTTCGCCAGCGCGGATGCTCAGGCTCAGGCCATCGAGCACCTGGCGTTCGCCGTTGTAGTTGAAGCGCACGTTGTCGAAGGTCACCGCGCCGCCCCGGGTTTCCAGCACGGTGGCATTCGGCACGTCCTGCACCTTGGGCCCACGGGTGAGAGTGGCCATGCCGTCCTGCACGGTGCCGATGTTTTCGAACAGCGAGGTCATTTGCCACATGATCCAGTGCGACATGCCGTTGACGCGCAGGGCCATGGCCGTGATCGCGGCCACCGCACCGGTACCGACCTGGCCCTGGTGCCACAGCCACAGGGCGTAGCCGCCCGCGCCGAAGATCAGCCCGACCACCAGCGCCTGGTTGACGATCTCGAACTGGCTGACCAGGCGCATCTGGCGGAAGCCGGTCTGCTTGAAGTCTTCCATCGCCGCCCGGGCGAAGTGCGCCTCGCGCTTGGAGTGGGAAAACAGCTTCACGGTGGTGATGTTGGTGTAGGCGTCGGACACCCGCCCGGTCATCGACGAGCGCGCATGGGCCTGTTCCTGGCCGACCTTGCCCAGGCGCGGCACGAAATACAGCATGGCCAGGCCGAACAGCACCAGCCAGGCAATGAACGGCAGCATCAGCTTGGCGGCAAAGCCACCGGCCAGGGCGATGATGGCGATGAAGTACACACCGATGCCCGGCACGATCTCGATCAGGGTAAACAGCACTTCACGCACTGCCAGCGCGGTCTGCATCACCTTGGTGGTGACCCGCCCGGAAAATTCGTCGGAGAAGAACGACAGGCTCTGGCGCAGCATCAGCCGGTGGAAGTCCCAGCGCAGGCGCAGCGGCAGGTTGATCGCCAGCACCTGGTGCTGCATCAATGTGCGCAAGGCCACCAGCACGATGCTGGCGATCAGCAGCAGGCCGACGCCCCACAGCACACGGCTTTCTTCCGGGCTCACTTCACCGCCAGCCTGCCAGTTGGAGAGCAAGTCCACCACCTGGCCGAGGAAGGAGAACAGCCAGGCTTCGTAGATCGAGACCCCGGCACTGAACAGTGCCAGCGCCAGGATATAGCCACGTGCGCCGCGGGTGCAGGCGCACAGGAAGCGCAGCAGGCCGACCGGGGGTGGCGGCACCTCGTCGGGGGGGAAGGGGTCGAGCCAGCGTTCAAAGGCACGGAACATGAAGGTCTCCGGAGTTACTCGTTTGCGACAACCATACAGCACATTTTGGAAGGGGGCATGGCGGGCAGGGCTGTGGGGTCTGCTTGTCTTGGGATTGTGTGGAGGCCGCCAAGTGCCTGCCGGGAGATTTGCAGCGCCTGTGAGACCGAGCGCCGCCCGCGCGGCGCATCGCGGGCAAGTCGGATCGCCGCACCGCCGCTCCCACATCTGTTTCGGGACAGTTACTCCTGTGAAGCCAACAGGGACCGCCTTGTTTGTTCCCTTTCATATTGAGGTGGACTCAACTGCTTTTCATCAGTCTTCAGTCAAGCACCAAGGCGGATCCTGTTGGCGGCACAGGAGAGATTGGCCCGAAACAGATGTGGGAGCGGGCTTGCCCGCGATGCGCCGCGCGGGCGGCGCTCGGTCTCACAGGCGCTGCACCTCTCAAGGCGACCCCCCTGATTTTTTACGCTCTTTTTACGACTCTCCCAATGGACTGAAGGGATACTTGTCGCGCGATGCTCAAGGATGGCATGCACTTCTACCCGCCAGTCCAGAGAAGCCCTTTCGTGAGCCAGTCCGCCGTCGCAGCAAACCCTCCCCATTCCCGCAAGCCCGCTGCCATCGGCATGCTCGTCGCTGCCGTCGGCGTGGTCTATGGCGACATCGGCACCAGCCCGCTGTACACCCTCAAGGAAGTCTTCGCCGGGCACTACGGCGTCCAGGCCAATACCGCCGGTGTTCTCGGCGTCCTGTCATTGGTGTTCTGGTCGTTGCTGTGGGTGGTGTCGTTCAAGTACGTGCTGTTCATCCTGCGCGCCGATAACCAGGGCGAGGGCGGCATCATGGCCCTGACCGCGCTGGCACACCGGGCGGCGGCGCCCTACAAGCGGCTGAGCAGGATGCTGGTGCTGCTCGGCCTGTTCGGCGCTGCGCTGTTCTACGGCGACAGCATGATCACCCCGGCGGTTTCGGTGCTGTCAGCCGTCGAGGGGCTGCAACTGGCCTTCGACGGCATCGAGCATTGGGTCGTGCCACTGGCAGTCCTGTTGCTGGTGGCGCTGTTCCTGATCCAGAAGCACGGCACCGCGCGCATCGGCATTCTGTTCGGGCCGATCATGGTGCTGTGGTTCGTGGCGATCGGTGCGTTGGGCGTGCACGGCATCGTGCAGCGCCCGGAGGTCCTGCAGGCGCTCAACCCGGCCTGGGCGGTGAAGTTCTTCGTCTACCACCCAGGCATGGGCGTGGCCATTCTCGGTGCCGTGGTGCTGGCGCTGACCGGCGCCGAAGCGCTGTACGCCGACATGGGGCATTTCGGCCGCAAGCCGATTGCCCGCGCCTGGTTCCTGCTGGTGCTGCCGGGGCTGGTGCTGAACTACTTCGGCCAGGGTGCGTTGATCCTCGGCAACCCGGAGGCGGTGCGCAACCCGTTCTACCTGCTGGCGCCGGACTGGGCCCTGCTGCCCATGGTCGGGCTGGCCACGCTGGCGACCATCATCGCCTCCCAGGCGGTGATATCCGGCGCATTCTCCCTGACCCGCCAGGCCATCCAGCTGGGCTATGTGCCGCGCATGTTCATCCAGCACACCTCCAGTGAGGAGCAGGGGCAGATCTACATCGGTATGGTCAACTGGGCGCTGATGGTCGGCGTGGTGCTGCTGGTGGTCGGCTTCGAGTCGTCCGGAGCACTGGCGGCGGCCTATGGTGTGGCGGTGACCGGCACAATGCTGATCACCACCTTGCTGGCTTCGGCGGTGGTGCTGTTGCTGTGGAAGGCATCCCGCTGGCTGGCAGTGCCGATGTTGCTGGCGTTTTTGCTGGTGGACAGCCTGTACTTCGCTGCCAACGCCCCGAAGATCTTCCAGGGCGGTGCTTTCCCGGTGGTTGCCGGGGTCGCGCTGTTCATGCTGATGACCACCTGGAAGCGCGGGCGCACGATCATCGTCGAGCGTCTGGACGAGAGCGCGTTGCCGCTGGAGCTGTTCATTGCCAGCCTGCAGGCGCAACCGCCATACCGGGTGAATGGCACGGCGGTGTTCCTGTCCGCCCGGCCTGAAGCCGTGCCCCACGCGCTGCTGCACAACCTGCTGCACAACCAGGTGCTGCATGAGCAGGTGGTGCTGCTGACCGTGGTGTTCGAGGACGAGCCGCGGGTCACTGCCGGCAAGCGCTTTGCAGTCGAGGCCTTCGGCGATGGCTTCTACCGGGTGAGCCTGCACTTCGGTTTCATGGAAGAGCCAAACGTGCCGCTGGCCTTGAGCCGTTGCCCGTACCCGGACCTGGCGTTCGGCCCGATGCGCACTACCTACTTCCTCAGCCGCGAGACGGTCATCGCCGGCAAGCAGAAGGGCATGGCCCGCTGGCGCGAGCACCTGTTCGCCTTCTTGCTGCGCAACGCCAACAGCAACCTCAAGTACTTCCAGCTGCCGCTGAACCGGGTGATCGAACTGGGTACTCAGGTCGAGATGTGAGGCCGTTACAACCCTCTGCAACGGCCTTGCGTTCAAACCACCGCTTCGCGGCGATAGGCATAGGTTTCGGCAAAGCGCGACAGCATGTAGGCGCTGCACGACACTGCCGGGTACCTGGCCGGGTTGTCCGCGCTGGAGCAGTTGGGCAGGCAGCTGATCTCGGTGTCCGGGTGCGGTTCGGCGAAGAACGGCATCGAGTAGCGGTCCACGCCCAGCGGGCTGATCACCCGGTGCGGTGTGGAGGTGTAACGGTCGTTGCTCCAGCGCGCCATCATGTCGCCGATGTTCACGACATAGGTGCCTTCGATGGGCGGGGCGTCGATCCATTCGCCGTTCACGTTCTGCACCTGCAGGCCGCCGGCGTCGTCCTGGTACAGCAAGGTCACGCAGCCGTAGTCGGTATGTGCTCCGGCGCCTTGCTGGTCGGCGCTACTGGCGGTCTGGCGTGGCGGGTAGTGGATCATGCGGAACACGCTGATCGGCTCGGCAAAGCGTTGGTCGAAAAAGTCCTCTTCGATGCCCAGCGCCTCGGCCATGGCCCGCAGCAGGGTCAGGGAGAGGGCGTGCATGTCCTGGTAATGCTGTTGCAGCAGCGCTTCCCAACCGGGGATGGCCGGGTGGCGGTTGGGGCCGCGCAGCGGTTTGCCCGCCAATACCTCAGGGTGTTCGGCGCTCATGTGCAAACCCATGTCGAAGGTTTCCTTGAGGTCACTCGGCCGGCTCGGGTCGAGCTGCTCGGTGGCGATGGCGCCATAACCGCGGTGGTGCGTGCTGCGGGTGATGTCGATGCGCAGCTTTTCCTCGATCGGGCGGGCAAAGAAATCTTCGGCGGCGGCCTTCAGTGCCGCGATGCGCGCCGCCGGGATCGGGTGCCCTTTGATGTAGTAGAAGCCCCATTGGCGGCAAGCGGCGTCGATCTGCCGGGCCACCGCCAGGCGGGCGGCGGCGTCGTGCTGGTACAGCGGGGCGATGTCGATGATGGGCAGTGTGTTCATCAGGGCTCCGGAATACGGAAGTTATGTGAGGTCACCAGGACGAAATGACTTTCAAGCGCTGGCGCGACCCTGTAGGAGCAACTGTCTTGCTCAGATGTTAAAAGCTGGCGCGATTCCTGTGGGAGCGGGCTTGCCCGCGAACACGGGCGCAGCCCGTGCCATCCACTACGTTGCCTGCTTCGCGGGTGAACCCGCTCCCACATGGGGCCGCGTTATGCCAACAGGGCCTTACTTGGGTAGTTGCGCAGTGATGCCCTTGACGTAGTAATTCATGCCCGCCAGTTCGGCATTGCTGGCCACGGCGCCTTCGGCGATCTTCAGCGCACCGCTCTGGTCGTAAATCGGCCCGGTGAACGGGTGGAACGCGCCATCCTTGATGCTGGCGATGATCTGCTCGGCGCCGCTTTTCACGTCGGCCGGCACCAGCTCGCTGATCGGCAGTTCGACGGTGCCGTCAGCCAGGCCACCCCAGTAGTCCTGCGGCTTCCAGCTGCCATCCATGACCGCCTGGGTGCTCTTGATGTAATGCGGGCCCCAGTTGTTGACGATCGAGGTCAGCACGGCCTTGGGCCCGAAGTGGGCCATGTCCGAGGCGTAGCCCACCGCGTAGATGCCACGGCGCTCGGCGGTCTGGATTGGCGCCGGGCTGTCGGTGTGCTGGAACAGCACGTCGACGCCCTGGTCGATCAGGGCGTTGGCCGCATCGGCTTCCTTGCCCGGGTCGAACCAGGAGTTGACCCACACCACCTTGATCTCGGTGCCGGGGTTGTATTTGTCCAGCGCCAGCTGGATGGCGTTGATGTCACGCAGCACTTCCGGGATCGGGAAGGAGGCGACGTAGCCGATCTTCTTGCTCTTGGTCATCTTCGCGGCAAGGTAACCGCCGACGTAACGGCCTTCGTAGGAGGTTGCCAGGTAGGTGCCGAGGTTCTTGTCCTGCTTGTAGCCGGTGGCGTGCTCGAAGGTGACCTTGGGGAATTGTCTGGCGACCTTGGCAATCGGGTTCATGTAGCCGAACGAGGTGGCGAAGACGAGGTCGTAGCCGCCCTTGGCCATGTTGCGGATGACCCGCTCGGCGTCGGCGCCTTCCGGTACGTTCTCGACGAAGCGGGTGTCGACCTTGTCGCCGAACTGCTTGATCAACGCCTGGCGGCCCTGTTCGTGCTGGTAGGTCCAGCCGTGGTCGCCGATCGGGCCGATGTAGACGAAGCCGACTTTCAGCGGGTCGGCAGCGGCGGCAGAGAGCGCCGTGCTGAGGCCGAGCGCGGCGGCCAGGGTGCGTAGCAGCGTATTGCTTTTCTTCTGATGCATCGAGGGTTCACTCCTGTGGGTCTTGTGTTTTTTCCGGGTTTATCGGCGCGTCGTCAGCGTCCCGCTTGCCAGGGCTGGCCGAGTGAAACCGGTGCATACAAGCGGGTCTTGATCGCATCGCGCGAGAGCACCACCAGCACCAGGATCGTTGCCACATAGGGCAGCATCGCCAGCAGGTTGGCCGGGACGCTCACACCGACGCCCTGGGCCACCAGGTGCAGGATGCTGGCCAGGCCGAACAGGTAGGCGCCGAGCAGCACGCGCTGCACCCGCCAGCTGGCGAACACCACCAGCGCCAGGGCGATCCAGCCACGGCCGGCGGTCATGTTTTCGGCCCACATCGGGGTGTAGGCCAAGGACAGATAGGCGCCGGCAAGGCCCGCCATGGCGCCGCCGAACAGCACCGCCAGGGTGCGCACGCGCAGCACCGGCAGGCCCATGGCGCTGGCGGCATCGGGGTTCTCCCCGACGGCCTGGAGAATCAGGCCGGTACGGCTTTGCAACAGCACCCAGGCGACCAGGGCGAAGAGGGCGAAGGACAGGTAGACCAGCACGTCCTGGTTGAACAGCATGTGGCCGATGATCGGCAGGTCGGCCAGCAGCGGAATCGCCAGCGGTTCGAAGCCGCTCAGCGGCTTGCCGACCCAGGCGCTGCCGATGGACGCCGACAGACCGACACCGAAGATGGTCAGGGCCAGGCCGGTCGCCACCTGGTTGGCCTGGCAGCCCAAGGCCAGCAGGGCGAACAGCGAGGCTAGCAACATGCCGGCCAGGCACGCCAGCAGCACGCCAAGCCACAGGCTGCCGCTGGCAAAGGCTGCGATGAAGCCCACCACCGCGCCGAACAGCATCATGCCTTCCTGGCCGAGGTTGAGCACGCCGCTCTTCTCGCACACCAGTTCGCCCAGGGCCACCAGCAGCAGCGGGGTACCGCAACGCACCATGGCGTAGAGAATGTTGCCAAGCAGATCGAGATCCATAGTCGAAGCCTCAGGTCAAAGAAGGTCAGGCACTGGCCGTTTCGGCCATCGGCGTACGCCGCCGCCACTTCAGCGTCAGCCGCGGCCGGTAGAGGATCAGCACGTCGCAGGCGAGCAGGTAGAACAGCATCATTCCCTGGAACAGCCCGGTCAGCGCCTGGGGCAGGTTGAGGGTCATCTGCGCGTTCTCGCCGCCCAGGTAGAGCAGGGCCATCAGCAGGCCGGCCACCAGGATGCCGAACGGGTTGAGCCGCCCAAGAAAGGCCACGGTGATCGCCGCATAGCCGTAGCCCGGCGACACCTGCGGCACCAGTTGGCCGATCGGCCCGCTGACTTCACTGACCCCGGCCAGGCCCGCCAGGCCACCGCTGATCAACAACGCCAGCCACACCAGGCGCTGTTCGCGAAAGCCGACGAAACCGGCGGCCCGCTGGTCGAGGCCGAGCACCTTGATCTGGAAGCC
The DNA here is from genome assembly GCF_001320485.1 of Pseudomonas sp. NBRC 111130. Taxonomy (NCBI): domain Bacteria; kingdom Pseudomonadati; phylum Pseudomonadota; class Gammaproteobacteria; order Pseudomonadales; family Pseudomonadaceae; genus Pseudomonas; species Pseudomonas sp. NBRC 111130. The sequence goes on along the minus strand of NZ_BCBG01000005.1, from coordinate 44,446 downwards.
CAGGAAGCTCTTGTGCAGCAGCACCCACGCCGCCACCAGCGCCAGCAGCACGAAGTACAGGCCCACATGCAGGCGGCCATCGTCCAGCAGCGCCGGCAGGCGGCTGGCATCGCCGAACATCGCCGACTGCGGGAAGCTGAAGCCTTGCGGGTCCTTGAGCGGGCCATGCACGAAGTACAACAGCAGGTTCAGGGCGATGTAGTTGAGCATGATGGTGGTGAGGATCTCGTTGGCATTGAAGTGCGTGCGCAGCCACGCCGCCAGTGCGCCCCACAATGCGCCAGCGAGGGTGCCGGCCAGCAGCACCCAGAGCAGGGCCCAGCGGCTTTCCCAGTCGATGAGCTGAATCGCCATGGCACTGCCGGCCAGGGCACCGATCAGCAATTGGCCTTCGGCGCCGATGTTCCAGATGCGCGCCTGGTAGGCCACCGCCAGGCCCAGGGCACAGAGTAGAATCGGCAGGGCCTTGAGCAGCAGCTCGCTGAGGCCATAGAGGTCGCTGACCGGTTCGATCAGCAACGTGTGCAGGGTCAGCAGCGGGTCATGGCCCAGGGCGCTGAACAGGATCGCCCCGCTGACAAGCGTCAGCAGCCCGGCCAGCAGCGGTGACAGCACCAGCATGGCCCGCGACTGCTGGCTACGGGGTTCGAGGGATAGCAACATGGCGGGTTCTCCTCAGGTGGCGGTGTGCGCGGTATCGAACTGGCCGGCCATCCAGCTGCCGACCTCCACGCTGTGGGTGTCAGCAGTGGCCTTGAGCGGCGACAGGCGCCCGCTGCACAGGGCGCCGATGCGGTCGCTGATCTGCAACAGTTCATCGAGGTCTTCGGAAATCACCAGGATCGCCGCGCCGGCATCGCGCAGGGCGATCAGGGCGCGGTGGATCGCTGCGGCGGCCCCGACGTCGACGCCCCAGGTCGGGTGGGCGGCGACTAGCAGCCTGGGGTTCTGCAGGATTTCCCGGCCAAGGATGAACTTCTGCAGGTTGCCGCCAGACAGGCTGCGTGCCGTTGCCTGCGCATCCGGCGCCTTGACTGCGAAGCGCTGGATGATCTGCTCGGCCAGCGCCTGCACTTTGCTCGAGCGGACCAGGCCACGTTCGACCAGGCCCTGCTGGAAGGCGGTAAGCAGGGCATTGTCGGCCAGGCTCATGTCCGGCACCGCGCCGTGGCCCAGGCGCTCGGCCGGGACGAAAGCCAGGCCCAGGGCGCGACGGGCATCCGGATGCAGGTTGGCCATGGGCTGGTTGTCGAGACTGATGCGTTCACGCTCGCTGGCGTTCAGGCGGGTTTCGCCGCTGAGCAAGGCCAGCAATTCCTCCTGGCCGTTGCCGGCAACTCCGGCGATACCGACGATTTCACCGCTGCGTACTTCCAGGCGCAGGTGCTCGAACGAGGTGCCGAACGGGTCCTGGTTGCGCCAGCTGAGGTCGTCTACCCGCAGGCGTGGCAGGCCACCGGCGCGCTTCGGGTAGCTGGCTTCGAGCCCTTCGGCATCGCCGACCATCAGCCGCGCCAGCTGCAGGTCGCTGCAGTCGGCAGGTACGCAGGCGCCGGCAACCCGGCCCGCACGCAGCACGGTGGCGCTGTGGCAAAGGGCACGCACTTCATTGAGCTTGTGGCTGATGAACAGGATGCTGCAGCCTTCGCTGGCCAGCGTACGCAGGGTGACGAACAGTTGCTCGACTTCCTGGGGCGTCAGCACCGAGGTCGGTTCATCGAGGATCAGCAATTTGATGTCCTGCATCAGGCAGCGCACGATCTCCACCCGCTGGCGCTCGCCGATCGACAGGCTGTGCACCAGGCGCTCCGGCTCCAGCGCCATGCCATAACGCTGCGAGACCTCACGGATGCGCGGCGCCAGCTGCTTCGGCGAGCCCGCCTCGCGGCCCAGTGCCAAGGCGATGTTCTGCGCCACGGTCAGGGTCTCGAACAGCGAAAAATGCTGGAACACCATGCCGATTCCCAGCCTGCGGGCCTGGCCCGGCTCATCCACTTGCACAGGCCGACCTTCCCACCACAGCTGGCCGGCGTCCGGCCGGGTGACCCCGTAGATGATCTTCATCAGGGTGCTCTTGCCCGCGCCGTTCTCGCCCAGCAGGGCATGGATCTCACCGGCGGCGATGCGCAGGTCGACGCGGTCGTTGGCCAGCGTACCCGGGTAGCGCTTGCTGATGGCACGTAGCTCGAGGCGCAGGTGCGCAGGGGTTTCGGACATGGGCTGCTCGACGTGGTGGAGGTGAGCAGCTTGCAAAGCAAAAACATGGCCAGGTGGTCAGATTCCCGTTCGACGGCCGTTGCAGACGGGCCTACGGCCAGTCAGGGCAGGTTGCCGGGCAGGTGCAGCGGTAGGCGGGATGTGTGGTTTTGGGGCGTTGCGGGCGCCAAAGTGGGGCGAAATTCAAGCATGAGCTGCCTTGATGCATTCACATAATGCGACTAATACTAAAGAGCTGCCGAGAAGAGGGATGGTCATGCAGACGCGCTTCGTTGTGGTACCCGCGCTACCGCTGGAAAAGGAATACCTACCGAGAGGGGCGGGCTTCCCCACGTCCTTGGGCAGGGGCTACGACCTTTACGACACGCGCGACAAGCTCAGGCTGACGCTAAATTTTCCTACGCGGGCTGAAGCGGATTACGCCTGTGCCTGCCGTAACGGCCTGCTGAGCGCGCCAGATGAAGACGCCTGCGGCGGGCACTCAGGGTGGTGTGCCGCCGAAACCTGACGCGCCAAGGCAGCTTCGCCACCTTGGCGTAGCCACACTTTCCTCGCCGCTTTGCTGCACCACCCGCTGCTCAACCGCAGCCATGGGTGGGTCGAGCACGATTCCCGCTGATGCTGCACGAGACCTCACGCCTGAGCATGGCGCAGGTCGACGAAGAGGCCGCCGACCACGTTGCGGTTGAACGTTGCCAGGGTGCAGGGCTCATACATGCAAAGGGCACAGCGAGGAGTGTCACCCATGAGCATCGAACGCAGCATCCCCGAGCTTGAGGCCTGGTACGCCCAGTACGATGACATCAGCTACCGCCGCGAGTCGCCGGATGCCTACTATCATGAACTGGTTCGCACAGCGGAGGCCTTGCGCGACGATGGTGCCATCGACTGGGATGACTGGCTGGCACTCAAAGCGCTGGCTGATGACGCCCATGTCCATGCCTTGGCAGATGCCGTGCAGGCCCACGTGAGCGACCCGGACGCATGAAAGCGCTGAAGATTGCCACCTTCAACATCAACGGCATCCGCAGCCGCTTGCCGGCGCTGCTGGCCTGGCTGGAACGGGAGCAGCCAGATATCGCCTGCCTGCAGGAACTCAAGGCGCCTGACGTGCAGTTCCCTCGTCAGGAGCTGGAGGCAGCAGGGTACGGCTGCCTTTACCAGGGGCAGCCGTCCTGGAACGGCGTGGCGATCCTGGCCCGTGGCAGCGAACCGCTGGAGGTCCGCCGCGGCTTGCCTGGCATGGAGGATGACAGCCAGAGCCGCTATCTGGAGGCAGCGGTGCATGGCGTGCTGGTGGCCTGCCTGTACCTGCCCAACGGCAACCCGCAGCCGGGGCCGAAGTTCGACTACAAGCTGCGCTGGTTCGAATGCCTGATCAAGCATGCCAAAGGGCTGTACGCAAGCGGCCACCCGACGCTGCTGGCCGGTGATTTCAATGTGGTGCCGACCGACCTGGACATCTACAACCCCCGCTCGTGGCTGAAGGATGCGCTGCTGCAGCCCGAGTCCCGCGCGTGCTATCAGCAGTTGCTGGACCAAGGCTGGGTCGATGCCATCCGCCACCTGCACCCGGACGAGCGCGTGTACACCTTCTGGGATTACTTCCGTAATCACTGGGCACGCAACGCCGGGCTGCGCATCGACCACCTGCTGCTCAACCCGGACCTTGCGCCTTACCTGAAACGGGCCGGGGTCGACGCCTGGGTGCGTAACGAAGCCAAGGCCAGTGACCACGCGCCGGTGTGGATCGAGGTGGGTGGGCGCAAGCGATAGCTCACAGCAGCGTGTCCAGGGTGATCGGAAACGCCCTGATGCGCTTGCCCGTGGCGTGGTAGACCGCATTGGCGACTGCCGCCGCCACCCCGACCACGCCGATTTCACCCACGCCTTTGGAACCCAGCTCGTTGACGATGTCGTCCTGCTCATCGACAAATATCACCTCGACATCGGCGACGTCGGCGTTGACCGGAATGTGATACTCGGCCAGGTTGTGGTTGAGTATCCGGCCCAGCGCGTGGTCAGTCTGGCTCTGTTCCTGCAGGGCCATGCCAAGCCCCCACACGACACCGCCCAGGATCTGGCTGCGAGCGGTTTTCGGGTTGACCACACGCCCGGCCGCGATGGCACTGACCACGCGCCTGACCTTGATCGTGCCCAGCGCCTCATCTACCTGGACTTCAACGAACACTGCCGAGTGCGTTGCGGTGGAAAACGCGTCACGCTTGGTGCTCGGTTCTGCATCGATCTGTATCTCGAAACAGCCTTTTTCCGCAGTGGCGGCAATGTCCGCAAGCGCGATGCGCTGGTTGCCGAAATGCAGGTGGCCATCGGCGAAGCGGACGTCCTCCACGGGTAGGCTGGCCAGTGCAGGGTAGGCCATGCGTGCGTGCTCCAGCACCTTGCTGCGCAGGACCTGGCAGGCTTGCAGGACTGCCGCACCGACGGACGAGACGGTGAACGAGCCGCCCTGCAAGGGCGCGGTGGGCAGTGAGGAGTCGCCCAGCACGAAGGTCACGTCCGCGACCGGCAGGCCCACCGCGTCGGCGGCGATCTGGGTCATGACCGTGTAGGTGCCGGTACCGATATCGGTGGTCGCGCTGCTGACCGTCAGGTGGCCTTGTGCGTCCAGCCGCGCCTTGGCGCTGGCCTTCATCTGCATGGCTTCCCACACGCCGCCCGCCATACCCCAACCGATCAGTTGCCGGCCTTCTCGCATACTACGTGGTACGGCAGTACGACTGCTCCAGCCGAAGCGCCTGGCGCCTTGGTCATAGCAGGCCAGCAATGCCTTGCTGGAGTACGGTTTGCCTTCGTTGCCGTTATGGTCGGCGAAGTTGACCCGCCGCAATTGCACCGGGTCGATGTCGAGCGCACAGGCCAGTTCATCCATCGCGCATTCCAGGGCAAGGACACCGGAGCCTGCACCGGGCGCACGCATGTCCAGGGGGGTGTACACGTCGAGCGGGGTCAGGCGATAGCTCAGGGCAACGTTATCGCAGCGGTACAGCATGCCGCTCCATTCCACCAGGTGCTCGGTGAAGTCCTCGAAGCGAGACGTCTGGCCAGTCGCGTCATGGGCAACCGCCAGCAACCGGCCGTCGGTATCGGCCCCCAGGCGCAGGCGCTGCAGCGTGCGAGGCCGGTAGCCAAAGGTGAACATCTGTTGGCGGGTGAGGGTGACCCTGACCGACCGTTTCAGTTGCAGTGCGGCCATGACCGCAAGCGGTAACTGGTACTGCGGACGCAACCCTGAGCCGAACGCCCCACCGACATACGCGGCCAGCACCCGGACGTTGTCCTTGGGCAACCCGAACACCTTGTGCAGGTAGTCCCGGCAGTTCTGCGTACCTTGGGTCTTGTCGTGTATCTCGAGCTGATCGCCGGGTTTGTAGAGGACCGTCGAGGCATGCGGTTCCATGGGGTTGTGATGCTCGTTGGCGGTCTGGTAGGTCGCATCGACCTTGACCGGCGCATGGGCGAACTGCCCGGCGAAGTCGCCACGCGGCGCGGGCGTCTCGGCCGGGGCCGGGTGGCTGTGATCAAGGACGGCCAGCAAGTCGGTCTGGTGCGCCTCCTGGCTGTACTCGATGCTGATCAGCGAGCCTGCGTAGCGGGCCAGCTCGAGGTTTTCCGCCACCACCAGTGCCAGCGGCTGCCCGCTGTACAGCACGCGGTCATTGAACAATGGGCGAAAGGGCGCGCCTTCGGCCGAGTCTGCGTCGCTGTAGTCATCGTCGTAACTGGAAACCCGAGGACGGTGGGCATGGTCCAGCACGGCGATGACGCCGGGTACCTTGAGCGCCTCGCTGCTGTCGATGCGAAGCACCCGGCCACGGGCGATGGTGCTGCAGACGACGCTGCCATGCAGCAGGCCGGTGTCGGGGTATTCGCCGGCATAGCGAGCCTGCCCGGTGACCTTTGCCAGGCCATCGACACGGTCTATGGGCTGGCCGACAACGGGGGTAATGCCATTCATGGGGTGGCTCCTGGGTAGGTTTTGCCAAAGGCGGCTTCACTCAGCGCACGGACGATGGCCCGGTGTGCGAGGGGGACCTTGAAACCGTTGTGGTTCAGCGGCCTGGCACCTTGCAGCAAGAGGTGGGCGGCTTGCGTGAACAGTGCCTCGGAAGGCGCCTGGCCCAGCAATGCCTGTTCAGCGGTGGCTTCGCGCCAAGGCTTGTGCGCTACACCGCCGAGCGCCAGGCGGGCCTGCTCAATAAGGCCGCCCTTGATACTCAGGCCCGCCGCGACCGATACCAGGGCAAAGGCATACGATGCCCGGTCGCGGATCTTCAGGTAGCTGCAATGCGCCGCGAAGTGTGGCGGGGGCAGCTCGATGGCGACGACCAGTTCATCATCGCTCAGGTGATTGTCGCGCTCGGGTGCGTTCCCCGGCAGGCGGTGGAACTGGGCGAAGGTGATCTGGCGCTCACCGCCCGTACCCTGCACATGTACCACCGCGTCCAAGGCGGCCAGGGCGACGCACATGTCAGAGGGATGGGTGGCGACACAGGCGGCGCTGGCACCGAGGATCGCGTGCATCCGGTTCAGCCCGCTGCGCGCCGGGCAGCCGCTGCCGGGCTCGCGTTTGTTGCACGGCGTGCCGGTGTCGTAGAAGTAAGCGCAGCGTGTGCGTTGCAGCAGGTTGCCACCGGTGGTCGCCATGTTTCGCAACTGCGGCGAGGCGCCTGCCAGGATGGCCTGGGACAGCAGTGGATAGCCTTGCTCGACCCGTGGGTCCCAGGCCAGTTCGGCATTGCTGACCAGTGCGCCGATGCGCAAGCCACCGTTTGCAGTGGCTTCGATTTCCCTGAGCGGCAGGCCCGAGATGTCGATCAGGCGCTCAGGCCGTATGACGTTTTCCTTCATCAGGTCGACCAGGTTGGTGCCGCCGGCAATGAACCGGGACGACAGGCTGGCGAGGTGGATGGCTTCGTTGACGGAGGCAGGTTTGTGGTAGCTGAAGGGGTTCATTTGCCTGCCTCCTGCATCAGCGGCAGGGCTTCTTCAACGGCCGCGACAATGTTGCTGTAGGCGCCGCAACGGCACAGGTTGCCGCTCATCTGCTCGCGTATGGCTTCGCGGTTGTCAGCCCGCCCTTCGCGGGCCAGGCCGACAGCCGAGCAGATCTGCCCGGGGGTGCAATAGCCGCACTGGAAAGCGTCATGGGTGATGAACGCGCGTTGCATGGGGTGCAACTGGTCGCCAGTGGCAAGACCTTCGATGGTGACCAATTCGGCGCCGTCGCACATGACCGCCAGAGTCAGGCAGGCATTCACCCGCCGGCCGTCACGCAACACGGTGCAAGCGCCGCACTGGCCGTGATCACAGCCTTTCTTGGTGCCGGTCAGGTCCAGCTGTTCACGCAGCAGATCCAGCAGCGTCGTCCATGGCAGGACCTGCAGCGAGCGGGCCTGCCCGTTCAGTGTCAGGCTGATGGGGTGCGCCTGGGCGTCTTCGGGAGTGATTGCACGCATGGGAGGTCCTCACGGTGGGTCATTTTTTGCCCGGCAATACCGAGCTGAGTACTTGTTTGGCCGTCTGCACGATGACGCCGGCCTGGTCCGGGTCGCCCTGCAGCAGGGTGCTGGCGAATTTCCTGGCTTGTTCCACCTTGATATGCGGCGGCAGCGGCGGCACGTCGGGGTCGGTCTTGAATTCGATCAGTACCGGCCGGTCGGCGGCCAGGGCCCGCTCCCAGGCGCCGGCGATGTCTTCTTCGCGCTCGACGTAGATGCCTTGCAGGCCGATGGAGATGGCGAACAGGTGGTAGGGCACGTCGGGTATCGATTGCGAAGCCTCGAACTTCGGGTCGCCCTCCATCACCCGCTGCTCCCAGGTGACCTGGTTGAGGTCTTCGTTGTTGAACACGGCGCAGATCCATTGCGGGTTGTCCCACTGCTGCCAGTACTTGGCCACGGTGATCAGCTCGGCCAGGTTACTCATCTGCATCGCGCCATCACCGACCAGGGCGACCACGGCGCGCTCTGGCTGAGCGAACTTGGCGGCTATCGCGTAGGGCACGGCCGCGCCCATGCTGGCCAGGCCGCCAGACAACGAGCACTGCATGCCCTGACGGATTTGCAGGTCGCGGGCGAACCAGTTGGCGCAGGAGCCGGAATCGCTGGTGATGATCGCGTTGTCGGGCAGGCGTGGAGAAAGCTCGTGCACCACGCGTTGCGGGTTGATCGGCTCGGCCCTGACCAGTGCGCGTTTTTCCAGGGTCTTGTCCCAGTGCGCCCGCCAGCTTTCGACCTTGTCACGCCAGCGCCGGTCCGCCTTGTGCTCCAGCAGTGGCAACAGCGCGTGCAGGGTTTGCGCGGCGTCGCCAACCAGGTTCACCTCCATCGGGTAGCGCAGGCTGAGCATGTCGGGTTGCAGGTCGATCTGCACGCCACGGGCCTGGCCTTCCTTGGGCAGGAATTCGGAATACGGGAAGCCCGAGCCGATCATCAGCAGGGTGTCGCACTCGCTCATCAGCCGGTAGCTGGGTTCGGTGCCGAGCAGGCCGATGGAACCGGTGACCCACGGCAGATCATCGGGCAACACAGCCTTGCCCAGCAGCGCCTTGGCCACCCCTGCGCCGAGTTTTTCCGCAGTCGCAATGACCTGCTCGGTGGCTTGCAGCGCGCCGGCCCCAACCAGTATCGCCACCTTGCGCCCAGCGTTGAGCACGTCGGCGGCGCGCTGCAGGTCCTCGTCGAAGGGGACTACTTTGGGCTTACTGTAGCCAATGCCGGAATGCACCGTGCCATGGGCTCTGGGCGGCTCGTTGTAGGGCAGGTCCTGCAGATCGTTGGGCAGGATGATGGCGGTGACCCGGCGCTCACCGACCGCGGTGCGCACAGCGCGGTCGAGCAGGTGGCGGACCTGTTCCGGCGTGGATGCTTGCTGGACGAAGGCACCGGCCACATCCTTGAACATCGACAGCAGGTCGAGCTCTTGCTGGTAGTGCCCGCCAAGCGCGGCGCGCGCCTGCTGACCGACGATGGCCAGCACCGGCTGGTGGTCCATGCGCGCATCGTACAGGCCGGTGAGCAGGTGCGAGGCACCCGGGCCGGAGGTAGCGATGCACACGCCCAGTTCGCCGGTGAACTTGGCGTGGGCGCTGGCCATGAATGCGGCCATTTCTTCGTGGCGGGCCTGGATGAACTCGATCTTGCCGTTGGCCCGGCTCAGGGCACCGAACACGCCATTGATGCCATCGCCGGGGTAGCCAAAGATGCGCCGCACCCCCCATTGATACAAGCGCTCCACCAGAAAGTCGCCTACCGTGCCAGTCATCGTCTTCTCCCGGAATGTCCTCGATAGGGGTCTGGACTTGGCCGGCTTCGGGAAAGTTTCACCTGTGTTCACGTCTGTCGGCTGACCGGAACCTCGTCGTCCTCGCAGGCTTCCCAGGCACATCGACCCACTGATCAGGACCCATGCAGATGAGCGCTATCGACACTACCAGCGGCAACTTGCAGACCCTGCTTTTCGACGATGACGGGGCCACACCCAACAACCGTTTTCCGGTACTGCTGTACCGGTTTCAGCTCGACCCTGCAGAGGACAATGCCAGTGCTTTCGAGGCGCTGTTCTCGGCCCACCAGTGGGCACCGCTATGGCGTGCCGGCATCTTCGACTTCCACCATTTTCACCCCAACGCCCACGAGGCCCTGGGCGTCGCCAGGGGGCATGCCCAGGTCACCCTTGGCGGCGAAGCGGGGCAGACGCTGAGTGTCAAAGTGGGGGATGTGCTGGTGTTGCCGGCGGGTACCGGTCACCGTTGCGTAGAAGCCAGCGATGACTTTCTGGTGGTCGGCGCCTATCCGCACGGGCAGGAGCAGTACGACATCCAGCGTCCCGATCGGGCAAGGCACCAACAGGCGTTGGCGCGTATCGCTGCCGTGCCCGTCCCCGCGCAGGACCCGGCCACAGGCATGCAGATGACCCACTGGCATAACCGAACCTCAAACGACTGAGGGCGCGCATGGCCCTGTAGCCCTGGGCGGCCTGGTCGCTGTGGCGCTGGGCTGTCAAACCCACTCGACCCGGTCGGCCAGCCGGCTGGCCCGCTGCATCAGGACTTCGGCCGGGGTCGCGTTGCTGATCGCCAGGCGCAGGCGCCCGAGGTAGCGGCCTTGAATAGGCTCGATGGAAGCCGAATGCAGGGTCACCCCTTCGCCCAGTGCTGCGCTGATAGCCGGCAGGTCAGGCTGCAAGTGCTGGTTACCGGTGTAGTGCAGGTCGATATAACGGTGACCGGGTTGGCTGGCCTGGCGCGGCAGGGCGGCGTCGCTCAGGAGGATGCGGCTGACAGGGTGCTGGGGATTGCCGAACACTTGCCACACCTCACCGGCCTCGACGATACGGCCTTGTTCCAGTACTGCCACGCGGTCGCACAGGTCGCGTATCACCTGCATTTCGTGGGTGATCAGGACGATGGTCAGGCCCAGCCGCTGGTTGATATCGCGCAACAGCTCAAGCACCGACTCGGTACTTTGCGGGTCGAGTGCCGAGGTGGCCTCGTCGCACAGCAGGATCTGCGGTTGCAACACCAGCGCCCGGGCAATGCCCACGCGCTGCTTCTGGCCGCCTGACAGTTGCGCCGGGTAGTTTCCGGCGCGCTCTGCCAGGCCCACCAGCTGCAACAGTTCCCGCACCCGGGCGGCGCGTTGCGCGCGCGGCACACCGGCCATGCGCAGCGGCAACTCGACATTCTCCCAGACGTTGCTGTTGGCCAGCAGGTTGAAGTGCTGGAAGATCATCGCCACCTTGCGCCGCAGGCTCTGCAGGGGCTTGCCCTGCAGGCCGGCAATGTCCTGGCCGTCGATCAGCACCTGGCCGGCGCTGGGCGCCTCCAGGCGGTTGAGCAGGCGCAGCAGCGAGGACTTGCCCGCGCCACTGCGGCCGATGATGCCGAACACCTCGCCGCGGCGTATTTCCAGGTCGATGGCATCAAGCGCGCTGACCCCGCCGTAGCGCTTGTGGATGCCCTGCAGTTGGACGTGGGCCAGGGCTGGCTGGAGCTGCTGCTGAAAGCGACTCATGGCTCAGAACCCTGGGGCGATCTGGCCCTTGTAGCGGGTCAGGATGAAATTGCGCACTTCGGGCGAGTTGAGCGCCTTGGCCAGTTTCTGGATACCGGGGTCCTGCAGGTTGTCGGGGCGGGCGACCAGGTACTCGACATACAGGTCCTTGCCTTTCTCGACGATCAGCGCGCTGTTGGTGTCGATACCCGCCTCCAGTGCGTAGTTGGCGAAAACGAAGGCCAGGTCCACCTGCTTGACCGAACGGGCCAGCATGGCGCCTTCCAGCTCGCGGATCTTCAGATGGCGTGGGTTGTCGGTGATGTCACGCTGGGTGGATTGCGGGTTGGCCGGGTCCTTGAGCCTGAGCAATCCGGCCTCGGCCAGCAGCACCAGGGCACGGCCGGTATTTACCGGGTCATTGGGGATGGCCACGCTGGCGCCATCGGGCAACTCGGCCAGGGTCTTGTACTTGGCCGAGTAGGCGCCGAACGGCTCGATGTGCACACCGACCACCGGGACCAGGTCGGTATGCCGGGTCTGGTTGAAGTCGTTGAGGAACGGCCGGTATTGGTAGTAGTTGGCATCCAGGTGCTTTTGCGCCAGTTGCAGGTTGGGCTGGATGAAGTCGTTGAATACCTTGATGTCGAGGTCCACGCCCTCTTTGGCCAGGGCTGGCTTGACGAATTCGAGGATCTCGGCGTGGGGCACCGGCGTGGCGCCGACCACCAGATGTTCGGCGGCCTGTGCGCTGAAGGCGATGAAGGCGGCGAGGGCAGTGAGGGTCTTTCTCATGATGGGGATACCTTGAAGGGATTCAGCGTCGGGTGAAATGTCTTACCAGGCGGTCACCGCTCATCTGCAACACCTGCACCAGCAGGATCAGCAGCAGCACGGTGACCACCATCACATCGGTCTGGAAGCGCTGGTAGCCGAAGCGGATCGCCAGGTCGCCGAGGCCGCCGCCGCCGATCACGCCGGCCATGGCGGTGTAGTCGACCAGCACGATGGCGGTGACCGTGACGGCCGCGATCAGCCCGGTGCGCGCTTCGGGCAGCAGGGTGTAGCGGATGATCTGGGCGATGCTGCCGCCCATGGCCTGGCTGGCTTCCACCAGACCGCGGTCGACTTCGCGCAGGGCGGTTTCCACCAGGCGGGCGAAGAACGGCGTGCAACCGACCACCAGCGGCGGGATGGTGCCCTTGACCCCGAGGGAAGTACCGGTCAGCAGCGTGGTCAACGGGATCAGCACGATCAGCAGGATGATGAACGGCAGCGAACGCAGCACGTTGACCACAACCGAAAGGGCACGGTAGAGCGGCCCGTTGGCCAGCAGTTGGCGTTGCCCGGTGAGGTACAGCAATACCCCCAGGGGCAGGCCGAACAGCACCGTGAAGCCCAGTGCCGCGCCCAGCATGCTCAGGGTGTCGAGGCATGCCTGGGCGATTTCGCCCCAATCGAGGTTGCTCAGCAGTTCGTTCATCGGCGAGCCTCACGGCGCAGCGCGGCGACAGGGTGCGATCCGCCCAGGCGGTCGCCGCGGCCGAACAGCTTGTTGCGCAAGGTGCCGGATTGGTAGGCCCGCTTGAACAAGCCGCGGGCCTGCAGCTCCGGCACCAGCAGGTCGACCACCGCTGCAAAGGTTTCCGGCGCGACCACGCTGGCCAGGTTGAAACCGTCGACGCCGGTTTCCTCCACCCATTCCTGCAATTGATCGGCCACGGTCTGTGCCGAGCCTACCAGCACCGGGCCGTCGCCACCGATGGCGCAATATTCGGCAATTTCGGCGGTGGTCCAGGTGCGTGTCGGGTCGGCGCGGGTGAAGGCCTCCACGGCGGACTGGATGGCGTCGCTGGGCACGTCGCGCAGCACCTGGTCGGGGGCGTATTCGGCGAAGTCGATACCGGTCCAGCCGGCCATCAGCGTCAAGGCGCCGCTGGCGCTGGCGTACTGGCGATACTCATCGAGCAGGGCCAGGGCCTGCTGGTCGGTTGGCGCGACGATGACCGTCAGTTGTTCGAGGATCTGTACCTCGTCGGCCGCGCGGCCGGCGGCAGCCACTGCCGCACGCAGTTCGGCCACTTGCTTGCGCAGCACCGCCTTGCTGGGGGCGGCGACGAACACGCACTCGGCATGGGCGGCGGCGAAGGCTCGGCCGCGGCTCGAGGCGCCGGCCTGGTAGATCACCGGCGAGCGTTGCGGCGAGGGCTCGCTCAAGTGAAAACCCGGCACCTTGAACCAGGTGCCCTGGTGGTCGATGCCCTGGACCTTGCGCGGGTCGGCATACACCCCGGTTGCCCGGTCGGCCTGGACCGCATCGTCTTCCCAGCTGGTTTCCCAGAGCTTGTAGCAGACCTGCAGGTATTCCTCGGCCAGTGCATAACGCTGATCGTGGCTGAGTGGCGGTTGCCCCAGGTTGCGTGCGCCGCTGGCAAGGTAAGAGGTGACGATGTTCCAGCCGGCGCGCCCCTGGGTCAGGTGATCGAGGGTGCTCATGCGCCGGGCGAACGGGTAGGGGTGCTCGAACGACACCGACGCGGTCACGCCGAAACCCAGGTGGCGGGTGGCGGCGGCCATGGCGGGTACCAGCTGCAACGGGTCGTTGACCGGCACTTGGGCTGCGCTGCGCAAGGCCGCGTCGGCATTGCCGCCATACACGTCATAGACACCCAGCACGTCGGCGATGAAGAGCCCGTCGATGCAGCCCCTTTCCAGGGTCTTGGCAAGTTCTACCCAATAGTGGATATCGGTATAGCGGGTGGCCTGGTCCCGCGGGTGGCGCCAGAGCCCCGGCGAAAGATGGCCGACGGTGTTCATGGCAAAGGCATTGAGGCGGATCTGCTTGGTCATGGTCGCGCTGCCTCAGTTCCAATCATGGCGTGCAGGCTTGATGCCGTTCAAGGCCCAGTTGCCGACCAGGTGATATTTCCAGCGCACCGGGTCGTGCAGGGTATGCACCCGGGCGTTGCGCCAGTGGCGGTCGAAGTTGTGCTGGGTCAGTGACGAGCGCGTGCCGCCCAGTTCGAACAGGCGGTTGCTGGCCTCGATGGCCACCTCGGTGGTGAGCACCTTGGCCTTGGCCACGGCCACCGAGGCCAGGGCCACATTGTCTTCATCCGGTGCTGGTCTGGCCGCGTCCAGCGCCAGGCCGGCGCGCTCCAGCAGCGCCTCGGCCGCTTCCTGGCGGATTTCCAGTGAGCCGACCTGGATGATGGTCAGCGGGTCTTCACTGGCCTTTTCGACCTTGGCGTCGATCCACGGGCGCGCGTGCTGGCGCACGAAGGCAATGGTGTCGTCCAGCGCCGCACGGCCGATGCCGGCATCGATGGCGGCGGTAGTCAGCTGGGCGAAGGGGCCGGCGAGGGTCGGGCTCTCGTAGGAGCGGTAGCTGGGGAACAGGTTGAAGGCCGGTACCCGCAGGCCATCGAGCAGCACGGTACCGCTGGAGGTGGTGCGCTGGCCAATGCTGCTCCAGTCGTCGACGATCACCAGGCCAGGCGTGCCGCGTTCGACGAATGCCAGTTGCGCACGGTCCTGCTCATCCAGCGCCAGTACCCCGATCCAGTGGGCGTACAACGAGCCGGTGCAGTAGCCTTTGCGCCCATCGATGCGAAAGCCGTCGCCTTCGGCCACCAGGCGTGTGCGGATGTCCTGGACGGTCTTGCCGCCGGTTTCCGACAAGGCATTGGCAAAGCGATGGCCCTGCAGCACCAGGCCGAAGAAGTGGCGCTGTTGTTCGGCGGTGCCTTGCAGGCGGATGTCTTCGAGCAGGCAGTAATGATTCTGCGGAATCTGCCCCAACGAAGGGTCGGCGCCCGAGACGATGGCGATGACGCGCGCGAGCGTGGCGTACGATACCTCGGCACCGCCATAGGCCCGTGGCACGGTTATGCCCCACAGCCCGCTGTTGGAGAATGCGTCGACAATGTCTACCGGTACTTGCCGCTGTCGATCGCGTTCGGCCGCGCCTTCGCGCAGCAGTGCAGCGACCTAGTGGGCGACGGCGATCGCCTCGCCGTCGTTTTCGATGATGTGGGCTGCAGGGCGGCGGATTTCGTAGGCTGCAGAGAGGATTTCGCTAGGCATGGACAACTCGATGTGTAGTCGGACGACTTCACATTGCAGCTGTTGTGCCAGCCCCGGGAGTGCCGCAAACCAAGGCTTTGCAGCCAGCCTGGGGCGAGCGTTCCTGTGTGGATCGCCGCCAACTGTTGGCCGGCTGTTGCCTGCGCAACAGTGTCAGGCGTTGTTGCGCAGGGCTGCCACCAGTTCGGCCTTGGTCATGGTCGAGCGGCCTTTGATGTCCTTGCTGCGCGCCTCCTTGAGCAGGCTTGCCTTGGTCTGGCTTTCCAGCGAGCTGCCGGATGCGCGGGCGTGCCCTTCGCGTGACTTCGCTGCACGCCTGGCCGAGTCCGAACGGGCAGTCTTCTTCTCGCCAGCGGAGGTCTTGCTGCCAGAACCGCCTGACTTCTCGCCACCCCCGGACTGCTTGTTGACGGTGGCCCAGGCGCGCGCCTCGGCTTCATTCTTCGACACGCCCTTGTGCTCGTAGCTTTCTTCGATATGCTCGGCCTTGCGCTTCTGCTTGTCGGTGTATTTGTCCTTGTCGCCGCGTGGCATGGCATTCACTCCTGCGTGGTGTACCTGAACGGTTGAAGGCCTGGGGGCGCCCGGAGTGCCATTGAATGGACGGACGGTGCGCTCAGGGTTCGCTCATCTGCGACAGCGGCCTGGCCACCTGCTCGAGCGAACACCGCTCGGCCGCCACGCCCCATAGCGCCTGGGTCAGGCCGGCAATGATCATCAGCGCCGCGCCGATCAGGTAGCCGTACAGCACGTAGGCGCGTTCACCGGTTTCGATCAGCGCACCGAACAGGGTCGGCCCGACCAGGCCGCCCAGACCGGTGCCGAAGGCATAGAACACCGCAATCGCCAGGGCCCGGATTTCCAGCGGGAAGGTCTCCGCCACGGTGAGGTAGGCGGAACTGGCCGCCGCCGAAGCGAAGAAGAAAATCACCATCCAGGCCAGGGTCTGCTGGGTCACGTCGAGCAGCTCTCGCTGGAACATGTAGCCGCTGATGGCCAGCAGCATCCCCGACAGCAGATAGGTCGAACTGATCATGATGCGCCTGCCGACCACGTCGAACAGCCTGCCCAGCAACAGCGGGCCGCAGAAGTTGCCCAGCGCGAACGGCAGGATATACCAGCCCACCTTGGCCGCCGGCACCTGGTAGAAGTCGGTCAGCACCAGCGCATAGGTGAAGAAGATCGCGTTATAGAAGAATGCTTGTGCGCTGAGCAAGGTCAGGCCTACCAGGGCACGACGCCGATGCTCGACGAACAAGCTCTGGAACACCTCGCGCAAAGGCGTGTGGTCGCGCGCGCGCAGCTTCAGCGGAGGGTCTTGAAGCGGTGGGATCGCGATCCCGCGTTCGTGGTAATGCCGCTCGATATCGGCGACGATGCGCTCGGCGTGTTGCGGCTGCTTGTGGATCATCAGCCAGCGCGGGCTTTCCGGGACCCACAGGCGCATCAGCATGATCAGCAGGCCCAGCACTGCGCCGATGCCGAAACACAGGCGCCAACCAAGGTCACCACCGGCAATCGCCGGGTCGAGCAAAAACACCGCACCGGCCGCGCCGAGCGCTGCGCCGATCCAGAAAGTGCCGTTGATGGTCAGGTCGACCCAGCCGCGGTAGCGCGCCGGGGTGAATTCCTGGATGGTCGAGTTGATGGCCGTGTACTCGCCGCCGATGCCGGCACCGGTGAGAAAGCGGAACAGCAGGAAGCTCCACAGGCTCCATGAGAACGCCGTGGCTGCCGTGGCGCCGATGTACAGGAACAAGGTGATGAAGAACAGCCTGCGCCGCCCAAGGCGGTCGGTCAGCCAGCCGAAGAACAGCGCACCGATGACCGCACCGGCGATGTACGTAGCGCCTGCCAGGCCGATGTCGGTGTTGCTCATGTGCAGCGCAGGGCTGGCCCTGAGCGCGCCCGCCACCGAGCCCGCCAGGGTGACTTCCAGGCCATCGAGCAGCCAGGTGATGCCCAGCGCCAGCACCAGCAAGGTATGAAAACGCGTCCACGGCAGGCGGTCGAGGCGGGCAGGGATGTCGGTGCTGTACACGGGGGCAGCACCGCGCTCCTGCAAGGCTTGGCTCGTCACTGCAATGCCGTCACTCAGCCGTCCGATTGCTCTTCTGGCGGCACCTGTCCCTCAGGCCAGTCTGGAGCCTCCTGTTGCGGTTCGGGTCGCGGCTTGGGTACGGGCTCGCCCGGATTGTGCGGCACCTCGTCGACATACGGGTCAGGGTGGTTGGGATCGATCATGGCCTGTCTCCTGAAAGCATGGTTACCTTCCGTTAGGGCGCGCAGGGGCGTTGCTGTTCAATCCGATTCGCCAGTGGCTGCCAGGGAGTCTGCCCGGGCGCGAATGGATCAAACTTTTGCGTGCCGCAGGGCTCTTCTTAAAAGACACCACTGCCCCGAGGAGCAACCCATGAAGCACACCGACGGCAAGACCGGCGACAAAGTCCCCCGGCCGATTTCCTCTGAGGAGGCGCAGCGCGGCGA
Organism: Pseudomonas sp. NBRC 111130; assembly: GCF_001320485.1. Classification (NCBI taxonomy): domain Bacteria; kingdom Pseudomonadati; phylum Pseudomonadota; class Gammaproteobacteria; order Pseudomonadales; family Pseudomonadaceae; genus Pseudomonas; species Pseudomonas sp. NBRC 111130. The sequence continues at coordinate 26,639 of NZ_BCBG01000005.1, read as the reverse complement.
GAAGGCGCCGGACCCGGTGCTTGAAAATCCGGACCCTGATACCGAAGCCGTGGACAAGGTGATTACGCCGACATCGGTCAAGGAGCAGGAAGCGCTGACCCGCGCGACCAGAAAGCGCTTGGCTGAGGTTGATGAGAAAGCTCGGCACTGAACCTGGCGTCCAGCGAGGTTTGTGCTTTGGGCGAGCGGCGTAGGCTGTGATAATGGAGGACCATCCCAAGGGCCATGCCATGCTGACCATTTCCAATAACGTGCATTTGCCAGATGCCGACATCGAGCTGACTTACATCCGCGCGCAAGGCGCGGGTGGGCAGAATGTCAACAAGGTGTCCAGCGCCGTGCACCTGCGCTTCGACATTCGGGCCTCGTCGCTGCCCGAGTTCTACAAGGCGCGGCTGCTGGCGCTGCGTGACAGCCGCATCACCGGTGATGGCGTGTTGATCATCAAGGCCCAACAGTACCGCACCCAGGAACAGAACCGCGCTGACGCTTTGGCGCGACTTGCCGAGTTGATCGTCGCTGCCGGCAAGGTCGAGAAGAAACGCCGGCCTACCAAGCCGACCCTCGGTTCGAAGACCCGACGCCTGGAGGGAAAAGCCAGGCGCAGTACTGTCAAGGCGGGGCGGGGGAAGGTGGAGTTCTAGCCACTCTGTAGGTTGAAGTCCTGATCCAGCCGCCTCGCTAACTCGCCAGCTCCATACTATCTTGCGGCAGCCGAACCGCTTTGGAAGACTTCGGCCTCGTTCAAAGCAAACTCACCTTTAGAAGGCTCTGCCGAATAAAGGCGTTACAAAATGACTGACAATCGCACTGGCCTGCGCCCCAGGCAGCCAGCGTGCCTGGCCGCCTGGGGCGTCGCACTGTCAGCTGGCCAAGCGCTTGAGCAATGCCTTGGCCACCGCCTCGGATGAGGCAGGGTTCTGCCCGGTGATCAGATGGCCGTCTTCGACCACATGGCTTGCCCAGTCCGCTGCCTTGGAGTACTCGCCACCTTTGGCCTTGAGCATGTCTTCCACGAGAAAAGGTACCACGTGGGTCAGCCCGACGGCCTCTTCCTCACTGTTGGCGAAGCCCGTGACCCGCTTGCCTTTTACCACCGGGTGGCCGTCTGGCGTGTTCACATTCTTCAGAACGCCTGGGGCATGGCATACCGTCGCAATCGGCTTGTTGGCGGCATAGAACGCTTCGAGCAAGGTTTTCGAATCGGTATCCTCGGCCAGGTCCCACAGCGGTCCGTGGCCACCGGGGTAGAACACCGCATCGAAGTGATAAGGGTCGACCTCGCCCAGCGGCACGGTGTCGGCGAGCGCCATCTGCCCCTCGGTGTCGCTGGCGAAGCGCCGGGTGGCGTCGGTCTGGGCGTCCGCTTCGTCGCTTTTCGGGTCCAGTGGTGGCTGGCCACCTTTGGGCGAGGCGAGGGTGACGTCGGCATTGGCGTCGACGAACACGTAATAGGGCGCGGCGAATTCTTCCAGCCAGAAGCCGGTCTTCTTGCCGGTGTCGCCAAGCTGGTCGTGCGAGGTCAGTACCATCAGGATCTTTTTCATGCGAGCCAGTCCTCCAGGGGTAAATGGGCAGTGCGTCGTTCGTCCTGCATGATCATGGGAGGGCAGGGCGCAGCAGGCGTTCCATGATAGCCCTCGAAAAGAATGCGGGGTTTGCCGCTCAGCTCTATTACCCTAGTGGCACGATCATTTCATTGATGGATGCCTACCCATGACTAACACCTCATTCCGCCAGCCCGTCATCGCTGACGCCGAGCGCTGCTACGCGATCGAAATCGGTGCCTACGAGGGCGACGAAGCGGCCACGCTGGAGAAGATCCGCACGCGCATCAGCCAATACCCCGAAGGCTTCCTGCTGCTCCAGGACCCCCACGGCATCGTCGGCTTCATCAACAGTGGCTGCGCCCACGAGGTGGTGATGTCCGACGAGGCATTCAAGGAACTGGTCGGCCACGACCCGCAGGCGCCGAACGTGGTGATCATGTCAGTGGTGGTGGACACGGCCCACCAGGGCAAGGGCTACGCCAAGCGGCTGATGCGCGAGTTCATCAGCCGCATGCAGGCCCAGGGCAAGCAGACCATCCACCTGATGTGCAAGGAACAGCACGTCGAGCTGTATCGCAAGATGGGCTACCAGTATGTGCGGCCTTCGCCCTCGGACCACGGTGGCATGGCCTGGCATGAAATGGTCATGGCGCTCTGACCCAGGCCAGTTGTGCTTCGTGATCAGCGCAGGCAGCTGATGGCAAGGTATCGAGTCACATTTGGTTACCAAGCAATGACAGCCCGCTGACTGTGTGCCCCGTTCTAGAGGGGGTTGAAAGGTTCACTGCCATTCAACAGTCACAAAGCTGTAACACAGCTGCTGCAAAGTGTGTCGGCCATCACACGGAGCGCTTTTCCATGATACGCCTGATGAAGTCTGCTGCACTCGCCGTTGCCGTCTCGCTCAGCGCCACTTCGGCCTTTGCCGCAGACAACGTTCGCCTGACCGGTTCCGGCGCCAGTTTCCCTGCACCGATCTACCTGACCTGGTTCAAGGACTTCAGCAAGAACACTGCTGGCGTCACCGTCGACTACCAGTCCAAGGGCAGCGGGGCAGGCGTTCAGGACTTCCTGAACAAGACCGTCGACTTTGCCGCCAGCGACTCGGCCATGAGCGAAGCAGACATTGCCAAGGTCGGCGAAGGCGTGCAGCTGCTGCCGATGACCGCCGGTGAAATCGTCCTGGCCTACAACCTGCCAGGCAACCCGAAAGGCCTGAAACTGCCGCGCGATGTGTACTCCAACATCTTCCTCGGCAAGATCACCCAGTGGAACGACCCACAGATCGTCAAGGCCAACCCAGAGCTGAAACTGCCTGACATGCCGATCACCGTGGTCGTGCGTGCCGATTCCAGCGGCACCAACGCGGTCTTCACCAAGCACCTCTCGGCCATCAATGCCGACTTCAAGAAAGACCTGGGTGAAGGCAACACCGTCAACTGGCCGGCCACCGACAAGTTCATCAAGTCGCCGAAGAACGACGGCGTGACCGCCACCGTTCGCCAGACCCCGGGCGCCATCGGCTACATCGAATACGGCTTCGCCAAGCTGGCCAAGGTCGATTTCGCCTCGCTGCAGAACAAGGCTGGCCAATACGTCGTGCCGAACGCCGAAAGCGGTGCGCAAGCGCTGGCTGCAGTGAAGATGCCGGAAAACCTGATCGCTCACCTGCCAGACCCGGAAGGTGCCAAGTCCTACCCGATCACTTCCTACACCTGGATGATCTTCCGCAAGGACAACGGCAGCCCGGAAAAGGCCAAGGCCATGCGTGACATGGTCGAGTACGGCCTGACCAAGGGTCAGCAGATTGCCGACTCGATGGGCTACATCCCGCTGCCGCCGTCGGTGGTCGATGAAGTGCGCAAAGCCTCGCAAAGCATCCAGTAATACCTTCAGGCGCTCCCGGCGCGGTGTGACAGCCGTGCCGGGGTGTTTGCCCTTAGTCCCGGAACCCGCTAAATGAACACACCTTTTGCCATACCGGATAACCCAGACTCCGCGTGCCAGCCGCCGTCCACCAAGGACTTCCTGGTCGATCGCACCTTCCGTGCCCTTGCGCGCATCGGTGTGGTGCTGATTCTCGCGCTGGTATTCGCATTGGTATACGAAGTAGGACGCAAAGCACTTCCAGGAATGGAAAAGCACGGTTTCGACGTGCTGTTCGGCAGTGTGTGGGACGTCAACCAGGGCAAGTACGGCATTCTGCCCGCCATCTGGGGCACGCTTTACAGCGCCCTGATCGCCTTGTTGATCGCTGGCTTCTTCGGCGTCAGCATGGCCATATTCCTTACCCAGGATTTCCTGCCGGCGAGGCTCGCCGCGGTGTTTCGCACCATCGTCGAGCTGCTCGCCGCCATCCCCAGCGTCGTCTACGGCCTGTGGGGCATCTACGTAGTGATTCCGGCCATCCGGCCGCTGACCGCCTGGCTGAACAGCGAGCTGGGCTGGATCCCGTTCTTCGGCACCTCCCTGAGTGGCCCCGGCCTGCTGCCGGCGGCGTTGGTGCTGGCGATCATGATCCTGCCGACCATCGCCGCGGTTTCCCAGGATGCGCTGACCAGCGTACCGATGAAGACCAAGCAGGCTGCCTACGGCATGGGCACCACCCACTGGGAGGCCATCCTCAAGGTCATGGTGCCGTCGGCCGCCACCGGCATCTTCGGCTCCCTGGTGCTGGGCCTTGGCCGTGCACTGGGCGAAACCATGGCCCTGGCGATGCTGGTGGGTAACGCCAACACCATCACCCTGTCCCTGTTTGCCCCGGCCAACACGCTGGCGGCCTTGCTGGCGCTGAACTTCCCGGAAGCCGGGCCGAACGAGATCGAAGTACTGATGTACGCCGCACTGGTCCTGATGTTCATCACCTTGCTGGTGAACGTGTTCGGGTCGCTGATCATGCTCTACGCCCAGCGGGGTAACAAATAATGACTGACCTCTCTGCAGCCACTACCGCCTTGCCCAGTCTGCAGCGCCGCTTCGAAGGCCGCGCCCTGCGCAGCCTGGTGCTGACCAGCATGGTCTGGTGCGTGGCCCTGTTGGCCAGCGTGCCGCTGATTTCCGTGCTGTACATGCTGATCACCCGGGGCGGTGCGCGCCTGAGCCTGGAAGTGTTCACCGAACTGCCACCCACCGGTTTCGAGATGGGCGGGGGGTTCGGTAATGCCCTGGCCGGTACCTTCGTCATGGTCGGCATCGCCGCCGCCATTGCGGTTCCGGTCGGTATCCTGGCGGCGGTCTTCCTCGCCGAACTTGGGCCTGAGAGCAAGCTGGCCAACGCCTCGCGCTTCGCCGCGAAGATGCTCACCGGCCTGCCGTCGATCCTTGCCGGTGTATTCGCCTACGCCCTGGTGGTGATGACCACTGGTACCTACTCGGCCCCGGCCGGTGGTGTGGCGTTGGCGGTGCTGATGCTGCCGATCGTCGTGCTGACCGCTGAAGAAGCCATGAAGATGGTGCCCAAGATCATGAAGGACGCCGCCTACGGTATGGGCTGCACCCGCGCGCAGGTGATCTGGAAGATCGTCCTGCCGACCGGCATGCCGGCCATCCTTACCGGCGTCATGCTGGCCGTGGCCCGCGCCGCAGGCGAAACCGCGCCGCTGCTGTTCACCGCGCTGTTCAGCAACTACTGGATCTACCACGATGGCAGCCTGGCCGTCATGAACCCCACGGCCTCGCTTGCCGTACTCATCTACAACTTCTCCGGCATGCCGTTCGACAACCAGCTGGAGCTCGCCTGGGCGGCCTCGCTGGTGTTGGTAATGATCGTGCTGGTCGTCAATATTCTTAGCCGCATTTTCGGCAAGCCCAAGTACTGAGAAAGGGAGCATTCGACCGTGAACGTATCAACTGCACAGAGAGCCGCTCCCATGGTCAGCGAAGCGCCAATCGTCATGGACTGCAAGCTGGACAAGATTTTCTACGGCAACTTCATGGCGGTGCGTGACAGCCATGTACCGATCCGCAAGAACGAAATTACCGGCTTCATCGGCCCGTCGGGCTGCGGCAAGAGTACCGTGCTGCGTAGCCTCAACCGCATGAATGACCTGGTCAAAGGCTTCCGCTTCGAAGGCCATGTGCACTTCCTTGGCCAGGATGTCTACGGCAAGGGGGTGGACCCGGTGGTGGTGCGCCGCTACATCGGCATGGTGTTCCAGCAGCCGAACCCGTTCTCCATGAGCATCTTCGACAACGTCGCCTTCGGCCTGCGCCTGAACCGCTACAAGGGTGACATCGGCGACCGCGTCAAGCACGCCCTGCAAGGCGCCGCGCTGTGGGACGAGGTCAAGGACAAGCTCAAGGTCAGCGGCCTGTCGTTGTCCGGCGGCCAGCAGCAGCGCCTGTGCATCGCCCGTGCCATTGCCACCGAGCCAGAAGTGCTGCTGCTCGACGAGCCCTGCTCGGCACTCGACCCGATCGCCACCCGCCGCGTGGAAGAGCTGATGGTCGAGCTGAAGAAGGACTACACCATCGCCCTGGTGACGCACAACATGCAGCAGGCGATCCGTGTCGCCGACACCACTGCGTTCTTCTCGGTCGACATCTCCCAGGGCACCCGCACCGGTTACCTGGTGGAGATGGGCCCGACCACGCAGATCTTCCAGAATCCGCGTGAGCAACTGACCAGTGACTACATCAGCGGCAAGTTCAGCTGAAATGGGGGCGACCTGTCGTCTTCACCTGCCAGCGGTAGAGCGCGCACTGCGCGAAGTGCAGGGCCGCTTTGGCGAACTCAGCCAGCATTTCACCGAACCGCGTGATCCGTTCACCGACGAGGTGCTGCTGAATGTGCTTGAAGGCTATGCCTTGATTGACGACTATGTCGCACGGGGCGTTGACCTGTTCGACCTGCAGCAGCTGAACCTGATGCTGGAGATCAACGCCACCGTGCTGTGCGGCAGCGACCCAGCGCGCCGCCGCGAGTTCGCGCCGCACCTTGCGGCCACCGAGGCACGCTTTTTCAACAACGTGGAAGGCGGCATCAAGGACCTGTACAACTGGTATTGCTCGTACCGCAGCGAGTCGATCTGGAAGCGCGCCGCCGGCGTTTATGTACGTATCCTCAGCAAGCCGCAATTGTTCATCGAAGGCAACAATCGCACCGGGTCGCTCATCGTCAGCTATCTGCTGATGCGGGCCGGGCTGCCGCCGTTCGTGCTGACGCTGGACAACGCCGAGGGTTACTTCAACCCGTCCTCGGTCATTCGCAACTCCGCCAAGCATGGTGTGAAAGCTTTGTACGAATTGCCCAAGATCAAGAAAAAGTACGCCGCCTTCCTCGAAGCGCAGGCGCCTGAACCCGAAAAGTTCTTCCTGCCCGGCACCGGTGTGCCGGCCCGCCAGGGGAGCCGATGATGGAAAGGTATTCGATGCTGGAGCAAGGCAAGGCCGGTGGCCGACGCGCGTGGCAAGCCATCGGGCGTACATTCAGGCGCCCGCAGATGCGCATATCCTTCGATATCGATGACACGCTCGCCTGCCTGCCACACCACGCCGATGAAGAACACAGCAAGCTGCCGGCGTTCGTCCACCGCTGGTTGGGCGAGCCGCTGCGCCGCGGCACGCGGTCGTTGATCCGCGACCTGCGCCGCCAAGGCTGCAGCATCTGGATCTACACCTCGTCGGGCCGCACACCTGCCTATATCCGCCGCTGGCTGATGCTTTACGGTATTCACGTCGACGGCGTGGTCAACAGTGATCGCCACCAACATGTGCTGGCGCAGCGCCGGCTTGAGAATGCCCCTTCGAAATACCCGCCGGCGTTCGATATCGACTTGCACGTCGACGATTCCGAAGGGGTGGGGATCGAGGGCTTCGATCACGGTTTCCGGGTGGTCGTGGTCGACCCGCAAGACGGCAATTGGGCGCAGAAGGTGATGGATGCGGCGGAGCAGGTGCAGGCCCAGCTGGCCTGGCAGCAACCGCAGCGGTTTGCGGCACCGGTGCGGCGGCGTGAGCAAGCGCTGGCTTCCTGACCGCCTCTTTCGGCATTGGATTTGTAGCGCCTGTGAGATCGAGCGCCGCGCGGGCGGCGCTCGATCTATGCCTCACCTCCAATCTCAAGGCAGGCACTTGCTTTACCGGCACCAATCAGTGGTGCGCGGCGTCCACGGCAATGCTCTCCCCAGACACTTCCTCATACCGGGCACTGCGGTTGGCGATGGCGTAGTGGATCAGCCCACCCAGCCCGGCGCCGAAGAACCAGGAGAACTGCGACAGCGTCTCGAACGCCGGCACCAGCGCCAGCAGGATGGCGATCAGCGCGGCCGGGATGAACGCTGCCACGGCGCGCAGGTTGACCCCACCGCGGTAGTGATAGTCGCCCTCGGGGTTTTCACTGTAGAGCTCCGGCAGGTTCACCCGGCCACGGCGCACCAGGTAGTAGTCAGTGACCATGATGCCGTACAGCGGGCCGAGCAGGGCGCCCAGGCCGCCGAGGAAGTACACGATCACCGACGGGCTGTTGTACAGGTGCCACGGCAGGATCACCACCGCGATGGTGGCGCTGAGCAAGCCCGCGCGGCGGAAGTTCAGCACCTTGGGTGCCAGGTTGGTGAGCACGAAGGCCGGGGCGACGAAGTTGGCCATGATGTTCACCGCCACGGTGACCAGCAGGAAGGCCAGGCAGGCAAGCACCAGGCCGGCGGTGTTGGGTATGGCGGCGACGATTTCGCTGGGACTTTGCACCAGCTTGCCGTCGATGCTGAATTGCGCACCGGCAAGCACCACGGCGATCAGCGCGAACCCCAGCATGTTGACTGGCAGGCCCCAGAAGTTGCCAACGCTGATGGTCCGCCGGTCTGGGCAGTTACGCGTGAAATCGCAGAAGTTGAGAATCATGGTGCCGTACAGCGATACCCATAGCGCGGCAGCACCGAACACCTTCAGCCACATGCCGGCGCCGGTCGGCGCGTTACCACTGGACCAGGCGATCGACAGGCCGCTGCGCCAGTACATCCAGGCCGCCAGGGCACTGAAGGCGATCAGGATGATCGGCCCGGCGAGCGATTCGAACCGGCGCACCATCTCCATGCCATAGGCGAAGATTGCGACCTGCACGCACCAGATGGCCACGAAGGTGACCCAGCCCAGGATCGACAGGCCGAGGATCGAGTTCTGGTCGTAGGGCCTGAGGTCTGGCGCGATGGCGGTGAGCAGCACGCGCAGGACGACCGAGGCGAGGTAGGTCTGGATGCCGAACCAGGCGATGGCGATCACTGCACGGATCAGGGCCGGGATCTGCGCGCCATGGATGCCGAAGCTGATCCGGCACATGACAGGGTAGGGCAGGCCGGTCTTCTGCCCCATGTAACCGGACAGGTTCATCAGGCCGTAGATCACCAGCGCACCGAGCGCGAAGGCGGCGAGGATCTGCGCGCCGCTCATGCCCAAGGCGAACAGGCCGATGGCGAAGGAGTAGTTGGCGATGTTGTGCACGTCATTGGTCCACAGCGCGAACAGGCTGTAGCGCCCCCAGGTGCGATTGGCCGCCCGGGTCGGTGCAAGGTCGTTACTGTACAGCCGCGGGCTCAGCTGCGACGCACTGGAGCCGGCCGATTCGGCGGAGAGATCGGCAAGCTGGCCAACATCGGAACGGGAAATCGACGCCATCGGGACTCCATGATGGTTGTGTACTTTTATTGTTTGTATTTGTATACAAACAAGATTCGTACCAACCCATGAAAGTGCTGGATTACAAGCCCTCTGCGCGTTCTCGCCGTTATTTGCGTTGTGGATTACGCTTTGAAGTGGGAAATTTGTGCACGTTTTCGTGCACTGTTGTTACCGCAGGATGCCATGAGGATCAGTTCGATGTTGCATGTACCGCTCGCGCTGGGGCTGTTGCTTGCCACCACCTGGGTTGAAGCGGCGCCGCTGCAGGTGCCCACCCCGGCTGCACTGAGGAGCCAGATCGACAACCTCAAACCTGGCCAGTTTCTCTGGTACCCGCAGGTCTCGCCGGCGGGGCCGGTGACCGTAGTGGTCAGCCTCACCGAGCAACGTGCCTACGTTTATCGCAATGGCATCGCCATTGGCGTCAGCACCGTGAGCAGCGGCAAGGCCGGGCGGGAAACCCCCACCGGCGTATTCAGCATTCTGCAGAAGAAGGTCGAGTACAACTCCAGCCTCTACAACAACGCACCGATGCCCTACATGGAGCGGCTGACCTGGGACGGTATCGCCTTGCACGCCGGGCATCTGCCAGGCTACCCGGCTTCCCATGGTTGCGTGCGCCTGCCATTGGAGTTTGCCAAGAAGCTGTATGAGGTCACCGGCTTCAGCTCTACCACCGTGATCGTCTCCGATACCCAGAGTGCACCGGTGGAGGTCTACCACCCTGGCGTGCTGGCTCCCACGGTCAGCGCTGGCAAGGCCCAGGGCCCGCTGGTATTGAACAACGAGCAGTTCTGGAACGACCCGGACCCGACGGCCGGGCCGCTGTCGATCCTGATCAGCCGTGCCGACCTGCGCGCCTACGTGTATCGCGGTGGCCAACTGATCGGCTCGGCGCCGGTACTCTCGCTTGAAAGCAGCAAGCACCGCAGTGGCATGGCGGTTTACTCGTTGCTGCAAAAACCCTCCGCCCTGGCACTCGAGGGTGAACTACCCTTACGTTGGTCGGTGGTCGCCCTGAGCAACCCGGAATACGGGAATACGCCCTATGAACAGCTAGGGCAATTGACCATCAACCCGGAGTTCCGCCAACACCTGCGTGCGGCGATGGACGTCGGCACGATGCTGGTGATCACCGATTGGGCGTCGACCCGGGATACCCGTAGCGACGGGAAATTCACCGTGATCAGCACCGACGACGGCAAGGAACACAAGCCATTGGTCAAGAAATGATCGGCAATCCCGAAGAATTCAAGCAAAGTGGTGGCTTTTGGCCGCAAGCCAGCTGACTTTTTGCTGACAGGCCTTTACCCGGGGTAGTCCATGTCGATGTTTGAATCTTTGCGGGGAGCTTTCCGGCTCTCAGTGGCCAGTTTTGGCCTGTTTTTCCTCAGCGCCTGGCAAGCCGCCCACGCGCAGCCCCTGCCCAGCGCCGCCGAGTTGCAGCAGCTGGCACCCAACGCCAGCCTGTCGGCGCTGGGCATGGCCCTTACGGCCTACGCCTGTGCCAGCCACGGCGAGGCAGGCAAGCTGCTGACGGTGATCGATTACTCCAAGGCCTCGCGTGACAAGCGCCTGTGGGTGTTCGACTTGCGCGCGCGCAAGCTGTTGTTCGAGGAGTGGGTTGCCCATGGCAAGAACAGCGGCGCCGATGTGCCGACCACGTTCTCCAACGCCCCGAACAGCTACCAATCGTCCATCGGCCTGTATGAAACCGGCCAGATCTACAGCGGCAAGCATGGCCGCTCACTGCGCCTGCAGGGGCTGGAGCCGGGGTTCAACGACAACAGCATGTCACGGGCGATTGTCATGCATGCCGCCGCCTATGCCGACCCCAAGGTGGTTCCGGGCCTCGGGCGCCTGGGCCGCAGCCAGGGCTGCCCGGCCGTGCGGCCGGCCATTGCCGGCAAGCTGATCGATACGCTGCAACGCGGCAGTTATGTGTTTGCTTATTACCCGCAGCAGCACTGGCTGAAGACATCGCGTTTTCTCAACGCCCAGAGCTGCCCGCTGACGAATCAGTCGATCGCCAGCAAGTAGCCACGCGTTTTAAGTGGCTTGTGGATCCATAAATATTCTCAAGCTACTTTTCTGTTGACTGATTTCCTGTTTTTGGTTGTTAATGGATCCACAAAAACAATCAATCGGAGAATCGGATGTTCCCGAAAAACGCCTGGTACGTTGCCTGCACCCCTGACGAAATCACCGAAAAACCCCTGGGCCGGCAGATCTGCGGAGAAAAGATGGTGTTCTACCGCGGTCAGCAGAACCTGATCCGCGCCGTCGAGGATTTCTGCCCGCACCGTGGGGCACCGTTGTCCCTGGGCTATGTCGAGCATGGCAACCTCGTCTGCGGTTACCATGGCCTGGTCATGGGCGGCGATGGCAAGGCCGTCGAGATGCCAGGCCAGCGAGTTCGGGGCTTCCCCTGCAACAAGGCCTATGCCACGGTCGAGCGTTATGGCTTTGTCTGGGTCTGGCCCGGCGATCAGGCACTGGCCGACCCAGCCAGCCTGTGCCACCTGCCATGGGCAGAGAGTGACGAGTGGGCTTACGGCGGCGGGTTGTTCCACATCAATTGCGACTATCGCCTGATGATCGACAACCTGATGGATCTGACCCACGAAACCTACGTTCATGCCTCCAGCATCGGCCAGAAGGAAATCGACGAAGCACCGCCGGTCACTACGGTCAACGGCGACGAGGTGGTCACCGCCCGCCACATGCAGAACATCATGGCGCCACCGTTCTGGCGCATGGCACTGCGGGGCAATCAGCTGCCCGACGACCAGCCGGTCGACCGCTGGCAGATCTGCCGTTTCACCCCACCCAGCCATGTCCTGATCGAAGTGGGCGTGGCGCTCGCCGGCAAAGGGGGCTACCACGCGGCCGCCCAGGACAAAGCGTCGAGCATCGTGGTCGACTTCATCACACCGGAGACCGAGACCTCGATCTGGTACTTCTGGGGCATGGCGCGCAACTTCAACCCTGAGGATCAGGCCCTGACCGCCAGCATTCGCGAAGGGCAGGGCAAGATCTTCAGCGAAGATCTCGACATGCTTGAACAGCAACAGGCCAACCTGCTGGCGAACCCGCAGCGCAACCTGCTCAAGCTCAATATCGATGCGGGCGGCGTGCAGGCGCGACGCATACTCGAGCGGTGGGTCGCCCAAGAACAGACCGGCGCCGCTGCAGCGCTGATCGCAACCGCGCAGTAACCGTCCCCGTCGATGCCCAGACCGGCCATCCCGGTGGCCGTCCATGCAAGGTGAGCCATGATTGAAGTCGTCGTCACAGCCCGAACCCGTGAAGCCGAAGGTATCTGCAGCTACGAATTGCGCTGCGCCCAAGGCCGGCCGCTACCCGCATTCAGTGCCGGGGCGCACATCGATGTGCACTTGCCCGGCGGCCTGGTGCGCCAGTACTCCTTGTGCAATCACCCGCAGGAGCGTCACCGCTACCTGATCGGCGTGCTTAATGATGCAGCATCGCGCGGCGGCTCCCGCTGCCTGCACGAGCAGGTCGAAGCGGGGCAGCGGCTGCTGATCAGCGAGCCGCGCAATCTCTTTGCCCTGGCGCCCAGTGCCCGCCGCAGTTTGCTGTTTGCCGGCGGCATCGGGATCACCCCGATCCTGTGCATGGCAGAGCAATTGTGGCTGCAAGGCGATCATTTCGAGTTGCACTACTGCGCCCGCTCCAGCGAGCGTGCGGCATTTCTCCAGCGCCTGGCGGCGACACCGTTCGCCGGCCGGGTCCATCTGCATTTCGACGCGCTCCCGCAGACCCGGCTTGACCTGGCCCAGGTACTGGCTGTGCCCGGCGCGGAGGATCACCTGTACGTCTGCGGCCCGGCTGGCTTCATGCAGCAGGTACTGGACGATGCCCGCCGTCAGGGTTGGCAGGACACCCAGCTGCACCGCGAGTACTTCGCCGCCGCGCCAGTCGACAACGCGGGTGACGGGGTGTTTTCGGTCAGGCTCGCCAGCACCGGCCAGGTATTCGAGATTCCTGCGGACAAGACCGTGGTTCAGGTTTTGCAAAGCCACGGCGTGCCGATGGCGGTGTCGTGCGAGCAGGGGGTCTGCGGCACCTGCCTGACCCGGGTGCTGGAAGGCGTGCCGGAGCATCGCGACCTGTACCTGACCGAAGCCGAGCAGGCCGCCAATGACCAGTTCACCCCGTGCTGTTCACGGGCCAGGACGCCCATGCTGGTGCTGGACCTGTAGGGTGCGCCTAGTCGCCCCTGGAAATCACCTGGACGCCACTTGCCGTGCTGGCCGCGCCGAACACTTCGGCATAGCGCAGCGTGGCATTGGCGTGTTCGCGCATGATGTTTTCGGCGCGTGCGCCCTGGCCGTTGCGCAGTGCATCGACCAATGAGTGGTGCTGCATGTGGGCGTAATTGAAGCGCCGGTACTCGCGGGCCATGTCGTCGCGGTCGAAGGCCAGCGCCGACACCGAGGCGAACGGGCGATGGTCATTGCGCGCCAGCGCCTCGGCAATGGCGGGGTTGCCGCTGCCCGCCACGATCACCTGGTGCAAGCGCACGTTGAGGTCGTGATAGGCCGCCAGGTCCTGTTCGGTGATGTAGCCCTTGGCGAACAGGGCGTCGCCCTCATCGAGGCATTGCACCAGGGTGGCCATGGCTTGTGCGTCCAGGCCACGTTCGGCGCACAGGCGGGCTGCCAGCCCTTCAAGAACGCCGCGGACCTCCACGGCGCCGGTGAGGTCATCGACGCTCAACGTACGTACCTGGAAGCCCTTGCCGCCATGGCGCACCAGCAGGCCTTCCTGTTCCAGGGTGCGGAACGCCATGCGCACCGGCATGCGGGAAACGCCGAAACGTTCTGCGGTAGGGACTTCCATCAACCGTTCACCGCCGGCCAGTTCGCCGGAGGCGATCATCTTGCGCAGGGCGACCAGGATGGTCTGGCCGTGTTTGCTCATTGCACGCGACCTCAACGAAGGGGCCGCCATGGTAACGCAAGCGGCACGGACGTTGCACTGCGCAGGTGGTGCTTGCGGTAATCTGTGCGCGGCATGGAAGTGGCCCGCTGACAACAAGGTAGAGACCTTTGAAACTTCACCAACTCAAGGCGCTGGTCGCCATCCACAACGCAGGCAGCATTCTCGAAGCGTCCAAGCTCATGCATATCACCCAGCCTGCACTGAGCCGGTCGATCAAGGAGCTTGAGCGCGAGGTCGGTTTCAGCCTGTTGCAGCGCTCATCCAAAGGCATGGCCCTGACCGAGGAAGGCAAGCGCGTCATCCGCCATGCCAACCTGGTGGTGGAAAGCATTCGCCGCCTGCAGATCGAAGCGGCCAGTATCCAGGACGCCGCGGTGGGCGCAGTGTCCATCGGGGTGACTTCGCTGACGGCGATGCTGGACGGGGTCGACGACAGCATCCTGGCCTTCCGGCGCAAATACCCGCGGGTGAAGATCACCATCACCGACCTGCGCCCCAGTCAGATTCTGCAACGGCTGCGCGATGGCAGCCTGGATTTTGCCATTACTTCGCAGCAGCCGTTGAACCGGCTCAACCTGGACTGGGAAGCGCTTGGCAGCATCAAGGGCCGGGTGATCTGCCATGCGTCGAATCAGCAGAAGTTCGCCAAGTCACTGCGCACCTTGCAATACGCCCCGTGGATCAGCCTGGATGAACTCTCGGACCCGGCATCGCAGTTTCACCAGCTGTTCGATAGCAACGGCCTGCGGGTGCCGCAGAACACCGTTGAATGCACGTCGGTGATGATGGCGCTGAAGCTGTTGAAGAACACCGAATCATTGATGACCATCAGTGAGCTGGCCGTGGACCAGGGGTTTGCCTTTGGCGTTGATGGCGAGTACCTGGCCGTGGCAGTGCAGGAGCTGATTCCGGATTACCCGGTCAACCTGGTCTGCATCGACCGCCACAGCCTGACCGCACCCGCCCAGGAACTGTTTCACAGCTTGCGCGGGCAGGTGCTCAGGCAAACCCGCCCGGCGCCGTCAGAAGTGGTAGTACATGCCTAGGGAGAGGTTGCTGGGGTCGTCGCCCAGCTGGTCCAGCGGGGTGCCAGCGTAGGTGACCGAGGACGCAGGCTGGTTGAAGATCTTGCCAACCCGCCCATACACAGCCCAGCGTGGGTTGATGAAATGATCGTAGCCGAGCATCACCCCTTGGGCATTCTTATCGCGCGCCGTGACCTGGCGCTGCATCACGGCCAGGCGCAGCACGTCCAGTTGGCCAATCGGTGCCATTACGCCGAAGGTGTACAGCGTGGTACTGGGGGTGCCGTGCTGTTCGACAGCCTGGTGTTGCCAGGTCAGGCTGGTGGCCAGCGGGCCGAAATCATAGAACGTCGACAGGCTCTTGTAATGGTTGGCGGTCTGGCGTGAGGTGCCGCCGTCGTCCCAAGGATCGCTGTAATACAGGTTGTAGGAGGCCAGCAGCATCAGCGTACTGGTGCGGTATTGCAGCCTGGCGCCGCCACCGCGCACGGTACGCCCCTGGCTGGCGGCATCATCGAAGCCGAAGGTGACTGCGGTGCCGAGGCTGAAGCCGTTCAGGGTCGGGCTGGTGTAGGCCAGGGTATGTTTCGGCCGCAGGTCCAGGTTATAGGCACCTTTGCCGGCCGCAGGCAGGGCCAGGAAGGTGTAGGGCGAGCCATACGTGGCGAGGAACGGGTCGGCGTAGGTCGGTGTGCCCATGCTGTAGGTCTTGCCGAACTCAAGCTTGCCCAGGGTTCGCGAGCGCAAGGCCAGCGTGGCCAGGCGCAGGCTGCCGATCGTGTCCCAGGTCCCTGCCAAGGCTTTGCCGTTGACGTTGAAGCCCTCTTCGACATCCAGTTCCAGGACAGTATCGGTGCCCACTGCCTTCCTGACATACAGCCCGAGCTTGTTGGTCCATGCGCCGCCACCGGCCAGACGAAAACCCGAATGGTGCTGCGAGTCGTGATAGCTGGTGAAGGCGTCCACGGTGCCGTAGACCTTGAGCTTGTCATCGAAGCCGTTATCCACCCCGTAATAACCGAAGCCTGGCGCAATCCGGCCCAGGCTCGGGAAACCCTCGGCGTGCGCCTGCACGGCAAGGCCGGCACATTGAATCATCAACAGCATCGAGGTAGTGCGAGTGTTCATTCACGACTCCAGGCCAACTCACTGATGGGGTGGCCCGTAGCGTCGGTGAACAGATCGTTTCAGTGCGATTGCTTATTCGGCAACCCTATGCAACTTGGTTAATCAACTGCTGGCGCTGCCCACGTCTGGCGGCGACGCCTGCTGCAGAGCGCCTGCCAACACCCGGCAAGGTGCCGTGCGGTGGGCCGCTCAATGTGCGTTAACGGGGCAGCGGGTACAGGCAGGGCGAATGGTGCGCCACTTCTGGGCATGTTGGCCGTCGACTGCGCCGAGTGATTAACCCTCGGTTAGGTGTATGCCGAAACTGCAAGTGTGTTGCTTGCCCGATTGGCCGATAGTCGTGGCACGCCGCGATTTGCCATCGGAGAAAACAATGACGACACCGCTACCCGCATCGACCGCCGTGCAGCCCGGCGCGCATAGCGCCGCACAAGGGGGGCATGCTTCGCGCAAGACCTTGGTCGCCTGTTCGCTGGGCAATGCGTTGGAAATGTACGACTTCACCATCTACAGCTTCTTCGCCGTGCTGATCGGCAAGCATTTCTTCCCCGCCGAATCGGCGACGGCGTCGTTATTGATGTCGCTGGCCACCTTTGGTGTGGGTTTCCTCATGCGTCCCATCGGGGCAATGGTCATCGGTCGCTATGCCGACCGGCATGGGCGCAAGGCCGCCTTGAGCCTCACCATAGGCCTGATGACCCTGGGCACCGCGTTAATCGCCTTTGCGCCCACCTATTCGCAGATTGGCATTTTCGCCACGCTTTTGCTGGTGCTCGGTCGACTCATTCAAGGCCTGTCGGCAGGCGGGGAGGTCGGGACGGCATCGGTGTTTCTGATGGAGTCGAGTGCGGTCAGCAACCGTTGTCGGAATGTCAGCTGGCAGGCCGCCAGCCAGGGGTATGCCGCCTTGGTGGGCGCCGCCTTCGGCTTTGCGCTGCACCAGTCGCTTGACCCTGTGGCCCTGGAAAGCTGGGGGTGGCGGCTACCCTTCATCGTCGGGCTGCTGATCGGCCCGGTCGGTTGGTACATTCGCACGCGCCTGCCAGAAACCCACGAGGCGACGCCAGTGTCGCATGGCGGACAAGGGCTCGATGCGCAACTGCTCAAACGCATTGCCCTGGGCATCGGCCTGATGGCCAGTTCGACCATCGGCATGTACCTGTTGGTGTTCTACATGCCCACTTACCTCACCACCACCTTGCAGTATCCGCCTGGCAGCGCCATGGCCATCGCCTGCATCAGCAGCGGCTGCATGGCGGTGATCTGCCCGCTGGCGGGCAAGTTTGCCGACCGGTACCAGTTGCGCAAGCGCCTGCTGGCCTGGACAGTGGCCACGCCGGTGGTGCTGATCCTGCCAGTGTTCCACCTGCTTGGGCAGGTGCGCGACATGGGCCTGGCCATGATGTGCGTCGCGGTGTTGATCTTGCCGACCTGCATCGGTGCGGGCGCATTCTTCGCGCTGATCATGGAGGGCTTCCCGAAAGCCCGGCGCTCCTTCGGCACCTCGGTCAGTTACAGCCTCGGCGTGACCCTCTTCGGCGGCTTCGCGCCGCTGGTGGCCACCTGGCTGATCGCCGCGCTACAGACCCCGATGGCGCCGGCCTATTTCCTCCTGGCGGGTGGCGTGGTCAGCCTGGCCTGCCTCCGTTATTTCCCTGAAAACAAAGGATGCGAGTGACATGGGTACGTTCCTGAGCAAACCGCCTCAGTGCGAGGCCGCGGCACTGGATGAGTTCGTCACGCTGCGCCGACAGATCCACGCCGCGCCGGAACTGGGCGGCGACACCCCCGACACCGCCGCGCTGGTGGCCGACTGGCTCCAGGCGTGGGGCTACGAGGTCCATCGCAACGTGGGCGGGCATGGTGTGGTCGGCGTGTTGAAGGTGGGCGACAGTCCACGCAGCATCGGTTTGCGCGCCGACATGGATGCCTTGCCCATGACCGAGAAAAACCCCTTCGCCCATGCCAGCAAGATCCCTGGTCGCATGCATGCCTGTGGCCACGACGGGCATACTGCCATCCTCCTGGCCGCCGCTTCGCAGCTGGCTGCCACGCGCGATTTCAATGGCACGTTGAATGTGATCTTCCAGCCGGATGAAGAAGGCCTGGCCGGGGCCAAGGCCATGCTCGACGATGGCCTGTTCGAGCGTTTTCCGTGTGATTCGGTGTACGCCCTGCACAACATGCCCGGCTTGCCGGTGGGCACCTGCGTGGTTCAGGCCGGGCCAACCATGGCGTCTTCGCAGCGCGTCAGCATTCGCATCACCGGCAAGGGTGGCCACGGTGCGATGCCGGAACTGTCGGTCGACCCGGTGATGGCACTGAACAGCCTGATCAGCGCCATCCAGACCATCAAGTCGCGCAACCTGAGTGTCGAGGAATACGCGGTCATCAGCATTGGCATGATCCAGGCCGGCACCGTCTACAACATCATCCCCGATGAAGCGTGCATGCTGCTGAGCGTGCGCACCGACACGGCCGAAACGCAGCAGAAGATCAACAGTCGCATCGACGCCCTGGTCAAAGGCCATGCTGAAAGCTTCGGCGTGCAGATCGATGTGCAGTTCACTCAACTGGCGCCGGCGCTGTGCAACAGCGACCAGGAAAGCGCGTTGCTGCGTGACAGCCTGAGGCCGTTGTTCGCTGACGGTGCGCTGCTGGACACGATGCCGAAAAAAGTCATGGGCACCGAAGACTTCGCCTACATGCTGCAGGCGCGGCCAGGCTGCTATTTCATGCTGGGCAACGGTACCGGCGAGTTCCATGGCTGCTCGGTGCACAACCCGCACTATGACTTCAACGATGCGCTGGTGAAGATAGGCGCCGATTGCTGGGTGAAATGGGTCCAGGACTACCTGCGTTGAGGTGCAGCATCAGGCTGGCGGCTGTTGAAACAACTCGCGGATCACCCCTCTGATCCAGCGATTGCCAGCGTCCTGGTGATAGCGCGCATGCCAATGTTGCTTGACGGTGAAGCGCTCCACGGCAAACGGGCAGTCATGCAGCCGCAGCCCGTGCATGTCGGCAAGCGTCTGGCCGATGTGTCGCGGCAGCGTGGCGACCAGGTCGGTGGTCCCGACGATCATGCCCAAGCCGAGAAAGCCGGGCAGTTCGAGCATGGTTTTGCGCTCGATCCCGGCCCGCGCCAGGCCGGTTTCGAGCAGCTTCTGCCCGGTCCCGGCACTGATCTGCACGTGCCCCTCGGCGCGGTAGCGCGCCACGCTCATGCCATCGCCCAACCGCGGATGCTGTGCGCTGCTCAGGCAAACCCAGTCCTGTTCGAACAGCACCTGTTGATACATGCCCGCGCCAAGCCCGGGCACCAAACCGATGGCCAGGTCCGCTTCACCGGATTCCAGCGCGCTCTCGGTATTGCCATCGATCCGCGCCGCTTCCAGGCGAATGCCCGGCGCATGGCTGCGCAGATGGTTGAGGATGCTGGGCAGCAAGGTGATATGGCTGGCATCGCTGACACACAGGCGAAAGCGCCGTTGTGCCGTGGCCGGCATGAACTGCGGCGCCCAGTCGCTGAGGCGGCGCAGCGACTCCAGCACTTCCCGGCACGGGCCTATCAGCTGGTCGGCCCGCGGGGTAGGGGCCATGCCGCCCGGCGTGCGCACGAACAACGGGTCGTTCAACTGCTCACGCAGGCGCGCCAGCCAGATGCTCAGGGTCGGTTGGCTCTGGCCAAGCTGCTCGGCGGCGCGGGTCACGCTTCGGCACTGGTAAAGCACCTCGAACAACTGCAGCAGCTTGGGTTCCGGCAAGGGCTCGAGCGGGGTCATTATTGCGAATCTCAATAGTTCTATTGAGGCCATTGTATAGCCCAAATAAGCCTCGCTGCATAAGGTAGTCGCAAACCACAGGAGGTCTGCGACGTGAAAATCTGCATTCTCGGTGCCGGTGCCCTGGGTTGCGCCATTGGCGCGGCCTTGAGCGAGGCGGGGCATGAAACCTGGCTGTTGAACCGTGGCCGTGCGCATGTCGAGGCCATGAACCTGCACGGGCTGCAGGTGCAGGACGAACGTGGCGAGCGCCAAGTGCGGGTCAACGCCGCAATCGATGCCGAGGACGTCGGCGTGGCGGACCTGGTGGTGGTGCTGGTCAAGTCGTTCCACACCGCCGAGGCCATTACCGGTGCCAGCGCGCTGATCGGGCCGCAGACGCTGGTGCTGTCGCTGCAGAACGGCCTGGGCCACGAGGACATCCTGGCGGAGGCGGTAGGGCGCGAGCGGGTGCTGGCGGGCAAGACCTACGTCGGCGGCGTGCTCCTGGCGCCGGGTGCGATCCGTGCCGGTGTGGCGGGCAAGCAGACCTTCATCGGCGAGCTGGACGGCCAGCTCACGCCCCGTGTGCAAGCCATTGCCGCCGCCTTCAACGGCGCCGGGCTGGCCACCACGGTCAGCGACAACATCCTCGGCACCATGTGGGACAAGCTTCTGGTAAACGTCGCCACCGGCGCGCTGAGCGGTATCACCATGCTCAGCTACGGCCAGCTGTACAGCGAACCGCTGCTGGCGAGCACCGCCAAGGCCGCCGTGGCCGAGGCCATCGCCGTGGCCGAGCGCGCCGGCATCCGCCTGAGCCTGACCAGCCCCGAGGCTGCCTGGACGCTGGCTGCCGAAGGCCTGCCGGCGAGTTTCCGCACCTCAATGCTGCAAAGCCTGGAAAAAGGCTCGATCACCGAAATCGACTTCATCAACGGCTCCGTCGTGCGCTGGGGCCAGCGCCATGGCGTGGCCACACCGGTCAACGCAACCCTGGTGGCCTGCATCAAGGGCATCGAACGCGCCATGGCCGATCACCAGAAGAGGGACAACCCATGAGCCAGCCAAAAGCCTACCTCGAACATGTCGCGTTCTGGGTGCGCGACATCCAGTGGCATATCCGTTTCTTCAGCGAAGTGTGCGGCATGACCATGCGCGAAGTGCAGGGCGACGTCGAGCGGCCCGCGCAGTACTGGACCCTGGGTGGCCTGCAGTTCATCCACCAGCCGGACTTCGTCGGCCCGGAAGGGCGCATGGCGCACCTGGGCATCATGTGCGAAGACCTCGAAGCCGCCTTGGCGGCGGCCCAGTGTTTCGGCGTCAGCGAGATGCCCCAAGGGCGTAACTGGTTGCGCCTGCCCGACGGCCTGGCCGTGGAATTCATCCAGGCGTTGCCAGCGGCCTGCGTCGCCCAGGCCTTGGCCATCGACCCCCGCGCGGAGGTTCAGGCATGAGCGTGGTGGAAAAATACTGGGACGACGCCCGCGAAGGCGATGAATGCATCAGCCCGACCTATACCGTGACCCGCGAACGGATCCTGGCCTACGCCGACCTGACCGGTGACCACACCCCGGTGCACGTCGACGAGGCGTACGCCAACGCCAGCCACTTCGGCTGCCTGGTTGCCCACGGCCTGTTCGGGCTGTCGATTGCCGACGGCCTGAAGACCCAGTGCGACTACCGTTTCCTGCCGGGCATGTCGCTGGGCTGGACCTGGGACTTCGTGCTGCCGATCAAGGTCAACGATGTGTTGCACGTGCGCATGCGCGTGGGGGCGATGCGCCCGAGCAAAAGCCGGCAAGGGTGGGGCATCGTGGTGCTGCCCTCGGAGCTGATCAACCAGCACGGCGAAGTCGTGCAGCGCGGCGAGCACCGGCTGATGGTGCCGCGGAGGGCCGAAGCATGAGCCAGGCATTGCCATTGGCGGGTATCCGCGTCATCGACTACAGCCACTTCCTCGCCGGCCCTTATGTCGGGCGCTGCCTGGCAGCCCTGGGCGCAGAGGTGATCAAGGTCGAGCGGCCGGGCAGCGGCGATGCCGGCCGGCAGCATGCATTCACCCTGGACGACCAGCAGAGCGGTTACTTCCTGCAGCTGAACATGGGCAAGCAGGGCGTCAGCGTGAACATGAAGGACCCGCGCGGCAAGGCCTTCATGCAGCGCCTGACCGATTCGGCCGACGTGTTCATCGAAAACTACCGCCCCGGCGCCCTGGACAAGCTGGGCCTGGGCTACGCCGAACTCGCGGCGCGCAACCCGCGCCTGGTGTACTGCTCGATTTCCGCCTACGGCCATACCGGGCCGGACGCCCACCGCGCCGGCTTCGGGCTGATCGCCGAGGCCAAGAGCGGGATCATGCAGATGGTCGGCGTGCCCGGCGAAGCGCCGCCGCTGCTGCGCATTTCGCTGGGCGACATGTACACCGGCATCCATGCCGTGGCGGCAATCAATGCGGCGCTGCTGGGCCGGGTCAGCAGCGGCCGCGGCCAGCACATCGACATGGCCCTGTACGACACGCTGGTGTCGATGCATGAGTACGCGGTGCAGTGCTACACGTTGTCCGATGGCACCGTGTTGCCGGAACAGACGGGCCATGACATGCCCACCTCGACCCTGTACGGCGTGTTCCGCGCTGCCGATGGCGACCTGGTGATCGCCGCCCAGGTCGACGATGCCTGGCAACGCTTTGCCGCCATGCTAGAAGCCAACGGTGGCCCGAGCGGGTTTGGCAGCGACACGCGCTACCACAGCCTCAACGGTCGCAACGCCCACCGCCAGGCGATCCTGGCCGTGGTCCGCGACTGGGTCGGCGCGCGCCAGGTGGCCGATATCCTGCAGCTGCTGGATGGCATCGACATCCCCAGCGCCAAGGTGCAGCGCATCGACGAGGTGCTGGCCGACCCGCAGATCCAGGCCCGCAACATGGTCATCGAACAGCAACACCCGCGCTACGGCACCTTGCGCCTGCCCAACCTGCCGTTTCGCTTTTCCGACTGCGACACCACGATCCACCAGGTGGCTCCGGACCTCGGCCAGCACAACGCCGAAGTCGCCGCGGCACTTGGCTTCAGCCCCGAAGAGATCACCGTCATGCAGGCAGATGGTGTGCTGTTCACCCACGGAGATGCACGATGAGCGACCGCTATGCAGTGATCGGCCGGCCGATCAACCACACCAAGTCCCCATTGATCCATGGCCTGTTCGCCGAGGCCACTGGCCAGGCCCTGGAGTACGGCGCCATCGAGGGCGAGCTTGAGGGCTTCGAGACCCAGGTGCTGCAATTGCGCAGCGAGGGCGGGCTGGGCATGAACATCACCGCGCCGTTCAAGCTGCGCGCCTTCGAGCTGGCCGACCGGCGCAGCGAGCGTGCGCAGCTGGCACGGGCGGCCAATGCGCTGAAGTTCGAGGATGGCAGCATCTACGCCGAGAACTTCGATGGCATTGGCCTGCTGCGGGATATCGAGCAGAACCTCGGTGAGCCGCTGCGCCAGCGCCGGGTGCTTTTGCTCGGTGCCGGCGGCGCAGTGCGCGGCGCCTTGCTGCCGTTCCTGCAGGCCGGGCCGCGTGAGCTGGTGATCGCCAACCGCGACATGGCCAAGGCACTGGCCTTGCGCAACGAACTGGATCACCCCCGGCTGCGCATCAGCCGTTATGAGGAACTGGACGGGCAAGCCTTCGATATCGTCGTCAACGCCACCTCCGCGAGCCTGACCGGTGAGTTGCCGCCGCTGCCTGCTGGCGTGCTGGGCGGCGCGCGCCTGGCCTATGAGCTGGCCTATGGCAAAGGCCTGACACCGTTCCTGCGCATGGCGCAGGCGCAAGGTGTGGCGCGCTTGGCCGATGGCGTCGGCATGCTGGTGGAGCAGGCGGCAGAAGCATTTGCCTGGTGGCGCGGGGTACGGCCTGAAACCCGTGCCGTGATCGACCGCCTGACCATTCCCCTGGAGTGAGCCATGCCCGCCAATGTCCTGATGCTGCATGGCATCAACCACAACATGTTCGGCAAGCGCGACCCGCGCCAGTACGGCACGGCCACCCTGGCCGACATCGACCAGGCCCTGCAGGCGCTGGGCGAGGAACTCGGTGCACACGTAGAGTGCTTCCAGACCAACTACGAAGGCGCAATGTGCGAACGCATCCATCGGGCCTATGAGCAACGGGTGGATGCCGTGCTGATCAATGCCGGGGCCTGGACCCATTACAGCTACGGCATTCGTGACGCACTGGCGATTGTCGAGGCGCCGGTGGTCGAAGTGCATATGTCGAACATCCACGCCAGAGAGCCGTTCCGCCATCATTCGGTATTTGCCGAGGTGGTGCGCGGGCAGATCTGCGGGTTTGGCGTCGAGACCTACCTGCTGGCATTGCGTGCGGCGCTGAACATGATCTGATGGCCGGCGCGCCTGCACAAAACGCGCAGGTCCGGACCCATCAATCACCGGAGGGACTTGTGAACGCGTCTCGGCACACCACTTTCATCGCCTTGCTGGTCGCCATTACCTTTTTTATGGAGAACCTCGACGCCACCGTCATCGCCACGGCGTTGCCGCAGATGGCCCGTGACTTCGCCGAGCACCCGGTCAGCCTGAACATCGGCATCAGCGCCTACCTGCTGGCGGTGGCGGTGTTCATCCCGCTCAGCGGTTGGCTGGCCGACCGCTTTGGCGCGCGGCAGGTGTTCGCCGGGGCCATCGGCCTGTTCACCCTGGCGTCGTGGCTCTGCGGCCTGGCGACCGATCTGGAGACCTTCGTTTTCGCACGGGTGCTGCAAGGCATCGGCGGGGCGCTGATGGTGCCGGTCGGCCGCCTGGTGGTGTTGCGCACCACCGACAAGCAGGACCTGGTGAAGAGGCTCGCGGTGGTCACCTGGCCCGGGCTGGTAGCGCCGGTACTGGGGCCACCCATCGGCGGGCTGATCGTCACCCACCTGTCGTGGCCGTGGATCTTCTACCTGAACATACCGCTTGGCGTGCTGGCCATTGCGGCAGCATGGTGGCTGATTCCCGCTGGCCGCCCTGGCGAAGCACGCCGCTTCGACCTGCGCGGCTTCGGCTTGCTCGCCTCGGCCTGCGCCGCGTGGATGATCGGCCTGGAAATGCTCGGATCGCTGGCCGCTGGCAGCCTGCCTGGCGGGGCGGTACTGGTGGCAGCGGGCGGCTTGCTGAGCTGGTTCGCGGTTCGCCATTGCCAGCGCCACCCGGCGCCGCTGTTGCCATTGGCAGCCATGGGCATCGCTACGTTCAGGGCCAGCATCGTCGGCGGTACGCTGTTCCGCCTGTCGATCAGCGCCTTGCCGTTCCTCATTCCGCTGATGCTGCAGGTCGGCTTCGGCCTGTCACCGGTGGATGCCGGCTGGCTGGTGCTGGCGATCTTCGCTGGCAACCTGGCGATGAAGCCGTTCACCACCGGTTTGCTGCGCCGCTATGGTTTCCGCCGCGTATTGCTGGTCAATGGCATGATCGGTGTCTGCAGCATTCTGGCCTGCCTGGGCTTGCAGCAGGGCATGCCGTGGTACTGGATGGCGCTGGTGCTGTTCATGGGCGGGCTGTCACGTTCGATGCAGTTCACCACCTACAATGCCGTCGGTTTCTCCGAGGTGCCCAAGCCACAGATGGGCGAGGCGTCGACACTGTTCAGCATGTTCTTCCAGCTGGCGATGGCGCTGGGGGTCGCCGTGGTGGCGCTGTTGTTACGGGTAGCGATGATGCTGCGTGGCGGCGAGGGCGGGATGACGGTCAGCGACTTCCATTGGGCGTTGTTCGGCGTGGCGCTGATTGCCTGCCTCGCGCTGGTCGATGCCGTGCGCCTGCCCGGCAATGCTGGCGAGCAGGTATTGCGCACGTAATCGGCGTGCCGGCTCAGGCACCCTTGCGCGATACCATCGCGGTCAAGGCTGCCCTTGCTGCATCGCTGTTGAGCCGCTCGATGAACAGCAGGCCTTCCTTGGCCACCGTTGCAGCCAATGCTTCGCGCTGCCCATCCTTGAGCAGACGCCTGCTGATGCGCAGGGCATCGGCCGGCAGCTGCTGCAGGCGCCGCGCCAGTTTGACGGCGGCGGCCAGGCATTGCGCGCCATCGTCGAACAGTTCGCTCGCCAGGCCCCACTGCACCGCCTGTTCGCCATTCAGCGCCTGGTTGCACAGCAACAGTTGCGCCGCCCGCACGTGCCCCAGCACCTGTGGCAGCAACAGGCTCGCGCCAAACTCTGGGCATACCCCCAGTGCCACGAACGGCGTGCGCAGCTTGGCGTCACGGCTGACCAGCACCTGGTCGCAGTGCAACAGCAGCGTGGTACCGATGCCGATCGCCGGCCCTGCAACCGCCGCGATCAGCGGCTTGTCCAGCGCCAGCACCGCCCACATCATGCGGAACACCGGGCTTTGCAGGTCGGTCGGGGGTTGGTCGAGAAAGTCCGGCAGGTCGTTGCCGGCGGTGAAGCACCCGGTGCTGCCGGTGATCAGGATCACCTCGACCTGCGGGTCGCTGTTGGCGGCCTCGAACAGCTCTGCCAGCCGCGTGTACATGGCGTTGGTCAGGGCGTTGAGTTTATCCGCCCGGTTCAGGCGCACGGTCAGCAGGCCTTCGTC